>DATHTI010000149.1:0-10380 GCA_035463335.1 Pyrinomonadaceae bacterium
GGGCGCACTCGTCGCCACACCGAACCCGGCCACGATCACGATTGTCGATAACGACACGACACCGGCAACGCAGAACCCGATCGATGGCGTGACGCCGTTCATCACGCAGCAGTACATCGACTTCCTGGGCCGCTTGCCGGATTCGGTTGGGCTCGCGAATTGGATCGACACGCTCGGTAACTGCCCGAACGGCGGTTTTGGTGAGTTTGATAATCCGACGTGCGATCGTGTGCACGTCTCGGCTGGTTTCTTCCTGTCGGAGGAGTTCCGCGGGCGTGGTTACTTTGCTTACAAATTCTATGAAGTCGGTTTCGACCGGCGGCCAGCGTATGTGGAGTTTGTGCCTGACATGGCGCTGGTCGGTGGACCACAGTCGCCCGAGTCTGAAGCGATCAGTAAAACTGCTTACACCGATGCGTTTGTGCAGCGACAGGAATTCAAGAATCGCTACGATGCGCTGTCGAACAGCGCGTATGTCGATGCGCTGGAGACGAATGCAGAGGTGACGCTGGCAAACAAAGCCGCTTTGGTTGCCGCACTGGAAGGGAACCAGAAGACGCGGGCGCAGGTGCTGCGTGAGATCGTCGAGCTGCAAAGCGTGACGGACAAGTTCTTCATCCGCGCGTTCGTGGCGATGCAGTACTTCGGCTACCTGCGGCGCGACCCTGACACGATCGGATACGACAACTGGGTGACGACCCTGACCGCAGATCCGAGCAACTTCCGGCACATGATCTTCGGCTTCATCTTTTCAGACGAATACCGTCACCGCTTCGGCCCATAGAAACATAAATGACTTGGGCGCCACTGTAGGGGCGGCCCTCCGTGGCCGCCCCAGTCTGGAAACAATGTGGCACACTGGGGCGGCCACGGAGGGCCGCCCCTACAGTTGCTACTCGCTGCCGCTCTTCATCCCGAACACGCGGTCGAAGAATGCCGCAACCGCTGCGTTAACTTTCACGAGGTTCGCATGTCGCATGAAGTGATGCGTGTCGTCTGGTATTACTAACTCCTCATACGTCACGCCGGCTTTCTCCAACCGCCGCACGAGATCCGTCGTCTGACTGAACCGCACGTTCCGATCGTCGTCACCGTGAATCAACAACACCGGCGACTTCCAGCTTGCAATCGACGAAACCGGCGACGACTGCCACGCCACGTCAAGCGCACGCTGAACGTCCGGTATCTTCTCGTAACGATTCTCGAGCAGCGAAGCCGCGCGCTCTGCGGTCCAGTTGTGCACGCCATGTATATCAACGCCAGCCGCAAAAAGCTGCGAGTCGCGCGCGAGTGCGAGCGCCGTTAGAAACCCGCCATACGATCCGCCATAGATCCCGATCCGCTTCGCATCAACCTGCGACAGCCGCTGCAAATACTCAGCGCCCGCCTTCACGTCCTGGTACTCCGACGCACCCTGCGCGCCCGCATTCGGCGGTCGATGAAAATCGTACCCGTAGCCAATCCCCAAACGATAATTGACTGACAGCACTACATACCCGCGGCTCGCGAGATACTGGTTCAGCGCGTAAGCGTTCGTGTAGTAATCCGAATAATGCCAACCGACGAGCATCTGTCGCGGTGGACCACCATGAACGTAAACGATCGCGGGCTTCTTCGACGCGCCGCCCGCAGCCTCAAACAACTGCCCGTGAACCTCAACTCCATCCGGCGCCTTGTAGCGCACCTTCTTCGGCACGACGAGCTGAGACGTCGGAAAATCTTTCGGAATGCGATCTTCCGCGAGCATCATCGATTTACCACCACCCGACGCAGGCATCACTGCCGGCATCGGTGGACGCTGCGCAGTCGCGCCGATGTACGCGATATATTTGCCGTCGCCCGTGACGAAAGGCGTCCACTCGAGTCCTTTGCCGGGAGTCATGACGACAGGCTCCGCGCGATCGACAGGAACCTTCACGATGTGACGGCGGTCGATATCGTCAGCCTCATTACCTGCATTGCCGGCGAAGACCATATAACGACGATCGTTACTGATCGAGATGTACTCGGCCATGTAGTTGCCGGGCGTGAGCAACAGTGGCTCGCCGCCGTTTTCTGAGATCGAGTAGAGGTGCGGCCAGCCGTCGAGGTACGAGAGAAAGACGATGCGACCCGCGGCAGCCCAGTGCAGGTTTGTTCCGCCGTGCGTGTTCGGTGGAGAGCCGCGCAATGTGAACGGGCTCTTCCAGAGCTGTTGTCCCTCGCCAGTCGTTGCGTTGGCGGTCCAGATGGACCATGCCTGCGGGCGTTGTTCGAGGATCGCCTCGGGTGCGCCGCCACTGCCGGGTCGTCGCACAAACGCAATCCGCTTTCCGTCAGGTGACCAGCGCGGGCTCGAGTCACGTGAAGTCGACGGCACGAGATAGACGATGGGTGTCGATTCGTTTGTGTAGACACCGACGAAGGAATGGTCGCCACGGTTGGAAACGAATGCGAGCTTTGAGCCGTCGGGTGACCACTCGGGCGCGCCGCAGTCGCCGCGTGCAAAGAAGAGTCGTTTGGCTGGTGACGAGCCATCGAGCGGTACAGTCCACAGTCCACGATCCTTTGCGAATACGAGGCGATCGCTCTTCGGTGAGATCAGTGGCTCGTCGCCCTCGGCTAAAAGCTTCGGCTCGCCGCCGCCGAACGGCGCGCTCCAGATCTGGACCTTCATCTGAGTTGGGCCAAGCGCGGGATTGACGCCAACCGAGTGGTCGAAGTTTGATCCGTGATCTCCACCGCGAACGTAAACGACATACTTGCCGTCTGCCGAGATCGAAAGACTCGTCAGCTCCTGGCCGTCGTCGTTTTCGTAATTTGTCAATCGCCGCGCCTTGAAGTGGGGACCTTCGGCAACCCAAACATTTCTCGCCCCACGCTCATTGAACGCCCACGCGATCCGCGAGCCGGTTGCAGACGTGGTCAGCTCGTTCGGGAACGGATAGCCCTTGATCTGTTCGATCGTGTACGAGTTCGCAGCAAGTTGTGTAATAGGTGCGGGCGCAACCATCAACACAACAACCGTCATCAACGCGAGCATAACGCGGCGCATTTGCATACTATCCTCCTGCTTCAGGCGAGATGATTTGCGCGCATCGAACCACAATCACGTGCAGAGTTCAAGCTTTCTCTTTTGTGACTTATGTGCCTTTTTGTGGCTAAAATCGCGCGGTGAACCAGAACACGATAAAGCTGCTCAGATCCATTCGCAACGCGGGGCTGGTTGCGCTCGGGCCGGTGGATTATGTCGCGCGAGTGGTGAAGAGGAAAGGAGAGCTGCCGCCGCTGCACCTGCGCCGCTACGTCGGGCCGCTGCGGAGCTTTGAGTCTTCGGGTGCTGAGTTTATGGGTTACCTGCGCTCGCTCGCCGGATTGCAGCATGGTGAGCAGGTGCTTGATATCGGCTGTGGTTGTGGCCAGATGGCGCTGCACTTGAAGAGCTACCTGGATGAAAACGGTAGCTACACCGGAGTCGACATACATGGACCATCCATCCGCTGGTGCCGGCAGAAGATCGCGCACTCATATAAGAACTTCCACTTCGCACACATCGACGTGCGCAACCTCGCCTACAATCCAAACGCAGCCCAGCGAGCCGAAACGTATAAATTTCCATTCGACGATCACGCATTCGATTTGATCCTCTTGAAATCAGTCTTCACACACATGCGCCCGCTCGAGGTCAGCAATTACATCAGTGAAGTGGCGCGCCTGTTGAAGAGTGACGGACGCTGTCTCGGGACGTTCTTTCTGCTCAACGACGAACAAGCCGCGTTGGCGAAGAAAGGCGCGAATGATTTAGCATTTAATTTTGGCGAAGGTGAGTGGCGCTACGTGCATGAGCACAGTCCGGAGAGCGCCGTCGCATACGATGAGAGTTTCGTGATGCAGTTACTCGAGAAATACGAACTGGCAGTCATGAAGCGGATCTACGGAACCTGGTCGGGACGCGAGGATGGTTTGTCATACCAGGACATCCTGATCATCAGCAAGAAAAAGGCACAAGCAGCACAAAAAGAAATTCAGTAAAACATTTCTGTTTTTGTGCTTTTGTGCCTTTTCGCGGCGGCTACGGCTTACTTCTCAGTGAAACACGATTCCGACGCCAATTCGGAAATTGTGCTGTGTGCTGTCAAACAAACGCGTCGGGTTGTAGTCAACCTGTATCGCTCGGATTGAAATACGATCGCTCGCGCGAATGTCGATACCGCCTCCAAACGCGGCCGCAAATCCGGTTTCACTTTGCGTGAAATCTGTGGGACACGGACTCGGGAACACTGCGGCGCAAACGTCGGCGTTGAAATCGATGCGATTGCGAACATGGGCCACACCAGCGAGTGCATGAGCGAATGGCTTGAACGTGCCCTCGGTGGAGTTGTCTTTTATTTGCACACCTCCCAGAAAGTTGAACAGGCGTGATTCGACGTCGACCTCCGCGGTCGGCACCGCGATACTGCCCAACGGAAACGTCCTGGTCTTGAAGTGTCCTGAAAAATCACCCTTGATTCCGATGTAGCGCGTGAGGTTTCCCGTCGCTGAGAGTTCGAACCCGTGAAAGCCTTCGCGCTCATCGATGACATCTCCGAGGTCGGGATCGTCATCGCCAATGCCCGTGTCGATCCGGTTGTGCGAATACCCACCAAAAAACTCGAATTTCTTATAGTCAGATTGCGCGGCGGCGATTGAGGCGCACGCAATCATGATCGTGCCGATCAGTATGGTCTTAAACACAGAGTATCCTCCTAGAGTGTGGTCTGACTTCTGACTGAAGCAGACGAGTTGTGGCGTTTCCAAGAACAGGTGACTGGCGGCCCAGTCGTAGCAGTTCTCAGGTTAACTCTGCAAAATCGGTGCCTTGTGAATCCCTGTTACACGATGAGGACTGTCACAAAAGCCACCAAAACAACCGAAATGCGTTTGCAGAGCTGTGGGAGAGCCCCAAATGACAGTTGTTCAGAGGATGGTTTGGGCCATTAGGTTGTCTTCCGCAAGGGCTGTCGCCCGTTTCACGGGCTCAATCTTTTTCTTTCATTTGGAACCTGGGGTTTGCACCCCAGGTTTTATGCTGTCGCCCGCTCCGCGGGCTTCTACGACCTGGGCGAGCGTGGCGTGGAGTTGGCGCAAGCCTTCGGTGAGCGCGGCCGGACCAGGCTGAAGGATATACGCGGATTTGATCTCGTAAATGTGATCGTTGCGAACGGCGCTGATGTTAGACCAACCTTCGCGTGCACGAATCAGGTCCTTCTTGACTTGCCGCCCGCACCACGAACCGATGATCACCTGCGGATCGCGATCGATCACGACCTTCGGATCGACGATCCGATCTTTTGCACTCTGACACTCGCGCAGCTCCGGAAAGAGGGAATCGCCGCCGGCGATCTCGATCAGCTCGTCAACCCAGCGAATGCCGGAGATGAGCGGGTCGTACCACTCTTCAAACAACACACGTGGACGATATGGAAAGCGCGATGCGGAGACAGCAACCGCGTCCATGCCGCACTGTAATGTCTCGACGAGCTGCGCTGCTTTTTCAGGACAACCGGCGATGCGACCGATCGTCAAAATCATTTCCATGATCTCGATGATGCTGCGCTGGTTGAATGTAAAGACGTTGACGCCGCGTCGGATCAGCTCGGCGGCAATATCAGCCTGTAGATCGGAGAAAGCGAAGACGAGGTCCGGTTTGAGAGAGATGATCTTGTCGAATTTCGCGTTGATGTAAGCGGAGACTTTCGGCTTTTGCCGCGCTTCCGGTGGTCGCACGGTGTAGCCTGAGACACCGACGATGCGATCCTGTTCACCGAGAAGATAGAGCGTCTCGGTCGTTTCTTCCGTGAGGCAAATGATGCGACGCGGAAACGAATTGATGTTCATTGATCTGTCTTCACGAACCCATACGGACAATGCCGGCAACCCTGTTCACAACAGTAACCGCGCCGCAAAAGATACCGGGCGGTTAGGACCATCAATCCATCTTCAAAATAATAGTCCTCACCCTCTTTTAACGTTTCTCTCTCCTCACTCTTTTCCACACAAACATTCATTTTGTGCTTTATGTGCCTTTTTGTGGCTAAAAAACAAACGTCGCGCCGGCCCTGCCGGTCCGGCCGGGCGTGCGAAAGCCACTCTCAAAATATTCTCGATTGAAAAGATTGTCGACATACCCGAAGAATCTTAGCTGCCTTCGATCATCACCCAACGGCAACGAATAACTCGCGCCGAGATCAGCCTTGGCGAGACCTTTGAATCGATAACCGCGACTGACAAACGTCCCCGGATCGAAAACCGCGCCGATGTAATTACTCGACGCTAAAAAATCGAAATTAATCAGCACACGCCGACCAACATGCTGCGTCGCGACAATCGAGAATTGATGATCGGGAATCACGAGCGCGCGGATCGTCCCCGGCACTTGCGGCGTGCGCTGCTGCGCCTTCGTAAACGTGTAAGCCGCAGTCAGATTAAGCGTCCGGAACGGCGTGGCCTTTAGCTCCACTTCAGCGCCGCGCGCGATGCCGCCGTCGGTATTCAGGTAACCACCAAAACGGCCGAACGGATCGGTCGTGAAATCGATCAATCCCGAGAAGTCGAAGATGATGATACGACTCAGCTCAGTGTAGAAGTAAGTCGCAGAGACGCGCACGCGATTGTCAGCAAATGTCTGATCGATTCCGGCATCGAAGGCCACCGACTGTTCCGGCTTCAGGCGTGGATCACCAAAGACCGAGTAACCAAAGAAACTGTCGAACGCCGTGCCGAATCGTTCAAACAGTGACGGCGCACGATAGCCGTTACCGATGTGCCCGCGCAGCTTGGTGTTCGTCGATCTAAACGTGTAAGCGATCGATCCGTCGCCTGTGTATGCGGTTGGCGGCGATTGAAAGACGATGCCCGCGTAAGGCGCCGATGCGGTGGGCGTGAACACAGGATCCCCCAATCTGAACGACTGCGAGCGGAAAGCCGCAGAAATCTGTAAACGATCGTCGAGGAAGCGCATCTGGTCCTGAACAAAGAAGGCGTGACTTCGTTGCGCGACATTAACGTCTGAGTTATCGGCGGGATTTACCTGAAACGACGGGTTAGCAAAACTCTCGCTCTCAAACTCGTACCCGCCCGTGATGTAGTTGAAGCGCCCGGCACGCAGATCGACACGAGCGTTTAGAGTGTGAACTCGCGCATCGAAATCCGATCGCGTCGTGCCGCCAAACGGTTGAAAGCCGATGCCGAGTGGTCCATTGACACCGCTGCGATTGGTTACGAGGCCCTGGTAACTGATCGTGTAACCGAAAGCTTCAGTAGGACGTTGTGTAAACGTGACCGCGCCATCGAAGAAGTTTGCTTCACGTATGTTATCCGGATCGTCAGCGCCTGGAATGAAGGTGGCGTTGCCGGCGTTCAAATCTGAAGACGGCACGCCTGCTTCGAAGCGAAGTTGTTCCGCTCGAGACAAGGGAATCGCTTCGATGAGGCCCGTTGCGGGAAGAATGCCGATGCCCTGCGGATTGTTGTTCAACTGTAATCGCGACTTGGCGGTATAGATGCGTCCCGTAAGTGTCGCGGTGGGTGTCAGGCGAAACAGAATTCTGCCTTGCCCGCTCGTGGTGCGCGCTTCGTCCTGATCATCCAGACCGCGAGTAACGTTAAAGAACGAAAAGCCGCCGCTGTAGACCACGCGATTATTTCTCAGGCCGCCCGCCAGTTGCGCTCGCGTACGAAACAGGCCCAGGCCGCCGCCCTCGCCGAGCACGCTTCCATGAAGTGGTCCACCACCCTCATTCGTGACGATATTGACCACGCCGCCAACGGCATTTGACCCGTACAACGACGAACCCGAGCCGCGCAGAACCTCAACGCGACTGACGTTTGTGACAATCAAATCCTCGAGAAAACCTGAGGCGTCGCCCTGGGGCGCAGCGGCGTCGCGAAAGCGTATGCCGTCGATCAGGACAGCCGTGTCTTCGCTCGGCAGGCCGCGTGTTTTGATCGAAGTGAGAGCGCCTGGTCCACCGAGTTGTTGCACGCGCAATCCGGGCACGACTCGCAGTGCTTCGGCAATCGCAAGCTCGTTACGCTCATCGATCTCCTGATCGTCGACAACCGTCAGTGCTTTTGACACTTCATCGACAGTCTGCGGTGTGTCAGACGCAGTGATCACAACGGCGCTGCGTACACCCGAGAGCTCCAGGCTAACGTCGTGGGTGGTCGTCTTGCCACGTTCGACATCGACTGCTTGTGCGAGTGCGAGTGCAAATCCACTCGCTTCAGCTTCGACGAGATACTCGCCGGGAGCAAGATTCTTAAAACTGTATGCGCCACTCGAATCGGTCACCGTCACCAGACTGAAGCTCCGCTCGCGCCCATAGAGCCTGACCGTCGCACCCGGCACATTCGCGCCCTGCGGATCTTTTATGTAGCCACTGATTGCGGCACCGCCTGTTTGTGCCTGGATTGATCCAGCCAGAACCAACAAGATCGAAACTAAGATTATTTTCATAGTTTTTGACTCTTTCCACACACAAACACTTTTGTGTTTTTGTGCCTTTTTGTGGCTAAAAAACAAAAACGCCCTCGATCTCCGTTTGAAGATCGAGGGCGTCTAAACTCGAATATTGTGTAAAAGGTAGTTTGGCTACCTGGTTTACTCTGACGCCACTGCTCTTTCCCGGAGCTGTTGTGGTCGCTTCCGTTGCAGCAGGCAAGGTTTCCTGACTTCCGGCGTGCAGCTTCACGGCCTTCCCAATCTCGCGTGGAGATCAGTGACGTTAATGGAAGCTACACATTTGCCGGTACACAGTGGCGGGAACCGTCTGGGCATTTCACCCAACTTCCCTTGTCGCCCTCATGGGCACCTGCGACGGTCCAACTCGACGACATCGAGTTGAATTAGCGATTGTTATCTACAAAGAACAGGTTTGCGAGGCGACACTCTATGCCCGCACCCGCCCACGTGTCAAGCTGGGCCGCGGATGAACGCAGATCGTTGAAAGCCAATACCCGCGGATCAGAAGATCGAGTTGAGTGTGCGGAAGTCCGCGGCGTCTTCAGCAAAAGTAAAGGTGCCGTGTTCGCTCATCTCACCCGCGGCGCGAAGAAATGCGCCAAGAGCGCAGCGTGCGAGACCGCTGCCCACGCTGATGCGCTTAGCGCCTAACGACGATACGTCAGCTACCGTCAGGTTCAGGCCTTTCAAACCCATCAACACGTTCACCGGACGATCGACCGATCTGATCAAGGTGGCGATGTCGTCTTTGCTCGTGAGGCCCGGCGCATAGAGAACGTCAGCGCCCGCTTCCTGGTACATCTGCAATCGCTCGATCGTGTCTTTCAAGTCAGGCTTGCCCTTGAGATAGTTTTCCGCACGCGCCGTTAACATGAACGGAAACGGAAGCTGGTGGACCACTGTAGCCGCCGCTCTGATTCGATCGACTGCAAGTTCGCGCTCGTAGAGCGGATCGTCCGCGCGCTCGGTTGCGTCTTCGATCGATCCACCCACCGCGCCCGTAGCCGCCGCCAAACGGATCGTCTCGGCAACGACTTCGGGAGCATCGCCGAAACCGTTCTCCAGATCGATGCTGACCGGAAGATTCGTTGCGGATGCGACGGCCGCGGCATGGACCAGCATCGCATCGCGACCGACAGCATTGTCAGGCTTGCCAATCGAGAAGGCATATCCGGCACTGCTCGTTGCGAGCGCTTCGAAACCGAGATGGGCCAACAGTCGCGCACTGCCCACGTCCCACGGATTCGGAATGATGAATGTTCCGGCGCGCTTGTGTAGCTCAGCGAAAGCCGCGCCCTTTTCAGCTTGGGTCAACATGAAATGTCCCTTCAACTACCTGCACAAAATTTCTCTCTTCCCGAAGAATGATACGTTTGCTTTCCGCGAGCGCGAAGTTTGCCAGCGCTTCTGAATCCGACCGCAAGCGCGTGCGGTACGTCTCGTAAGCGGCGAGGCTGTCGAATGCGATCAGTCCCCAGGCGACATCGTTCGTGCCCTCGTGAGGCAGGAAGTAACCGACCAGATGACCACCGCATCGTGGAATAATGCGCCCCCAATTCTCAGCGTAAGTCTTGAATACGTCTCGTTGAAAAGGATCGATTTGATAGCGAATGACGCACGTGATCATTGTGTTGGGCTCCTGATTAAGCATGTACGAGCCTGCGAAGCAGGCGACAGCATAAAGCCTGGGGCGCAAGCCCCAGGATCCGCGAAACAAAAAACGGCTTCAGAGCGCTTATACCATTGTCATTACACCAACGATTCGCTTATCATCAAAATGTGAATGTCGAACAACTGGATGAAGTGGCGGTGGCCCGAATCGCAGGGGCCATCGGCGAGCCGGCGCGCGCGCGTATGCTGTTTTGCCTGATGGACGGTCACGCGCGGACGAGCACGGA
>DATHTI010000150.1:0-5628 GCA_035463335.1 Pyrinomonadaceae bacterium
TGATCAAGAACCTTCTGCTGGGACTCGCAAAGATCGCACATTCGATCATTCCGGAGGAGTCGTGGTCGTACTCGCCTGGACGAACATATTCGTACGATCCCGCGCGCGCAAAGCAGATCCTCGATGAGGCGGGATTTCGTGATCCGGATGGTGATGGACCACGTATGCGGTTCGATAAGCCGATCGTTTACAAGCTTTCCGGAAGCAGTATCTCGGGCCGGCAGTATGCGGGTGTGATTCAGAATCAACTGAAGGAAGTCGGGATTCCGGTAGAGATCCAGACGCCCGAGCAGAACACGCTTTTTGACGAACTGAAGCGCGGCAACTTCCAGATCTCGTATTCGCAGTGGGTGGGTGGAAACCAGGATCCAATCTTCTACAAGGATCTCTTTGCGAGCTCCGAGATCCCGACGGAGGCGCGCCCGGCGCGCAATCGCAGCCGCTACAGTAATAGTGAGCTCGATGCGTTATTGAATGAGGCGGTGAACACTTACGATCGTCAAAAAGCTCGTGAGCTTTACGTCAGGATTCAGGAGATCGTGAGCCGCGACGTTCCGGTGTTTCCGTTGTGGTACCAGTCGAACGTCGTCATCGCGCGCAAGAACGTGCAGAACATTCAGGTGAACGCGAGCGGCGACTGGGGCTTTGTCCGCAACCTAAGCCGTAATTAGCCACAAAAAGGCACAAAAACACAAAAATGATGAGTGAATTAAGGCGCTCATTCTCGTGTGGGAGAATTCAGCGCGTTCACTTCTCTAAGGATCTTTTTTGTGCTTTTTGTGCCTTTTTGTGGCTAAAAATCGGTGATCTTGAGCGATGCGGTGGCGAAGAGTGGTGGCGTGACGCCGGCGTGGAGATAGTCCCAGGCGGCGAGGCCGATCATCGCGGCGTTATCCGTGGACCACTTCAGCGGCGGCAGACAGAGTTTGACTCCAAGACTGTCGCAGAGTTCCGCGGCGCCTTCACGCAGTTGCGGGCTCGCAGCTACACCACCAACCACCACCAAACACTCCGCCGGATATTCTTCCAGCGCGCGCCTGCACTTCGTCAGCAGGATCTCCATGCACGCACTCACAAACGACGCGGCCACGTCCGCATGGTCCACCTCAGGGTTCTTTTCGAGAAACCTGCCCACCGCCGACTTCAACCCCGAGAACGAAAACTCAAAACCTTCATTCAACATCGGACGCGGAAATGGAATCGAAGCCTTCCCCGTCTTCGCGAGCTTATCGACTGCCGGCCCGCCCGGATATCCCAGCCCCAGCAGTCGCGCGACCTTGTCGTAAGCCTCGCCCACAGAATCGTCACGCGTCGAACCGAGCAGTTGAATTTCAGTCAAACTCTCCATTCGCGCGAGAAACGTATGACCACCGGAAACCAGCAACACAATCGCCGGCAGCTCGACTCGTTTCTCGACGAGGTCGGCGCTACGCAGGTGGCCGCGGAGGTGATTGATCCCGAGCACGGGAACATTCCAGCCGAGCCCGAGCCCGGCCGCAGTATTCACGCCCACGATCAGCGATCCGATCAAACCTGGACCGCGCGTCACACCGATCGCTTTCAAATCCGGTCCTTCGAGATTCGCTTCTTTCAGCGCGCGGTCGATCGTCGGCACGACGACGAGTGCATGCGCGCGGCTCGCAAACTCCGGATACACGCCGCCCCAGTGCGAATGAATATGTGTTTGGCTCGCGATGATTGACGACAAAACATTTCCGTCGCGGTCGACAACCGCAGCAGCCGTGTCGTCGCACGATGATTCGATTCCCAGGATCACATCTTTACTCATGATAAATACTTCAACACTTCAGATTCAGGCACCACGCCGAGGCGTTCAATCCGCGGTGGATCAACACGGCAGTTAACGAGCGTTGACGCCGTGGTGCGCAATGTTCCACCGTCGATCCAGAGATCCGGCGCGCCGTCGAGTTGCGCGAGGATGCCTGCTACGTTGTCGGGTGTCTCGGCGCTGTGCGCGTTCGCGCTCGTCACCAGTAACGGCCCTGTCTTGCGCAACACCGCAAGCAGACGCTCATCGTTTGGTATTCGCACCGCAGCTTCGTCGCGGCCCGCGAGCCACGCGGGTCTGTAATCGGAGCTAAATCCCATCGCGAGCGTCAGGCTGCCGGGAATCAGGGATGACCGGAGCAGACGCCGGGCAGACTCGCTGATCTCGAATCCCAACGTCTCGAGCTCAGCTTCCGATGCGACCATGATAGGAAGATTCACGTTTCGCGGCCGCCGCTTCAGCGCGAATAATCGATCTATTGCCCCATCAAACTTCGGACTTACCGCAAGCCCGTAAACCGTATCCGTCGGCAACAACACCACCCCACCGTTTTCAAGGCACTCAACTATAAAATCCGTCTCCATCCGTACAATCCGCGGTTAAATTTACTCGAAAAACACGTCCGATTGATCATTGAGCGCCTCAACTTGCGTCGTTAAACGATCACCATCCCTCCACGCCTTATACCCCAACTTCAACAATGTCCGCGCCTCAGGATTCTCGATGCCTAAATCAACAACGCCAGCCTCACCCAACAACGCAGCAAGCCGGTGCCGGATCCTTCCAGCAACTGCAACCTCCCCGAGTCCATCGCTAACCTTCGCTAACGCTTCATGTACACGCCCGAATCGCATAATCTCAACCGACGCACCCCTGATCAAGCCAACGTACGCGTTGTCATTCGAGGCCGGCACTGCGCATACCAGCGGCAGCTCCGTCATCTCTCGAGTTTGTTCAGCAATGATCTCGAACCAGTTGAAAGGATAGATCTTTGCGTTCAGACTAAAAGCAAGCGCATTGACAAACGAAATGCCCGCCCGCACGAACGTCAGCGATCCTGGTCCAACATTGAGCGCTATACCTTCGATCTCTTTCGCCTGTGCCCCAACCGCCTCAAGCCCACATTCAAGCAATGCGCTAAGTGTTCTGTGCGACACATTGCAGCTATCTACAGCCGAATCGAAGATCGCCTCACCATCACGTCCCAACACAACGTGATACACATTCGACGACGATTCGATTGCCAATAACAAACTCATACCTTGTTCTTCAAACTCGCCAGCACTGGTGCCCACCTTTCCGCCGCCGCGGAAAACGTCAACTTGCGCGAGTTGTCTTCGTTCTCCACAAACTCGAAATCGATCGACAACGCGTTGGGGAAATCCTGCTCGACGATATCGCCCCACTCGACCGCCGTAATGCTCTCATTTACAAAATCTTCGAGCGCGAGATCGCGAAACTCGGCGACACTCGAAAGCCGGTAAGCATCGATGTGCAGGAAAGTTCCTGATGGCAGCGGATAGAACTGAGCGATAGTGAACGTCGGACTCGTCACTTCAGCATTCGATCCAAGCGCCGCCACGAGCTCCTGGACAAACGCCGTCTTGCCACTCGCCAGCGGCCCCTTCAACATGATCGCATCGCCCGTCTGCAAACGAGGCGCCAGCAACGCCGCCACAGCGCGCGTCTCTTCCCTCCCCCTACAGACGACACTAAACTCATTCATCGGAAAATATTGTGCTTTTGGTGCCTTTTTGTGGCTAATCAAGGCTGTGCCCAGCTCGTGTTCATCCGCGTCCTCTTCAAACTAGGCACGTCCAACACATTCGAATCGAACCCCGACACGTACGGCTTCACGAGGGAGTACGACGACGCAAAATAGATCGGCACCGCCTTTAAATCTTTCAACGCCTGTGCCTCCGTCTCGACCGCGGTTACCGGCTGCGGCGAAGGGCTCGCCTCCGGCGACGCAGACGGCAACGGGCGCGGATCACGCTCGAACAACATCCGCAGATTAACCAGCTCACTCGTCGACTGCATCACCATCCCACGACGCACAATGTCAAAGTCACCATTCTTGATCGCTGCTTCATACTCATCCCAATTACGGATCACGATCTCCGTCTCGATATTCAGCGCCGCTCGCCACATTGCCGCGATCGACTGCGCCACGATCCGCTGCTGCTCGTTGCGATTGATCAAAAGCCTGAGCACCGGAAAGCCTTCGCCATTCGGATAGCCGGCTTCCGCAAGCAGCTCGCGTGCTTTATCGACGTCGTGCTCGAGCAACCCGGTCTTGTCGATCACCGGCTTGTCGCCCGACATCGTTTCCGGGAGAAATCGTCCGGCAGGCTCAGTCGCACCGCCGAGATCGTCACGACTGACGCGCTCACGATCGATTGCGAGCGCGAGCGCCTCGCGCACGCGCACGTCGTCAAACGGCTCGTGTGCAGTGTTGAATGCGTAGTAAGTTAATGCGCCGAACGTCGAGCGATGAAAGTCTTTGTAAGGCGTAAGCAGTTTGAGCGCTAACGGCTCGAATGGCGCGTTTGTAACAGCATCGATCTCGCCGGCCTTGTAGGCAGACAGCGCCGCTTCGGCGTTCGTAGTATTCACAAACGTGACGCGATCGAGGGCAACTGAAGCACCGTCCCAGTATGTCTTCGCGCGCTCGAGCTGCACCTGGTTTTTCTCCGTCGCGAGTAGATGAAAGGCGCCGTTTGAGATGAGCTCGTGTGATTCGAGGCGCGTCGTGCTCTCTGCGTCCGCGACTTTGACCGGACGAAAAACCGGATGGGCCACCAGCGCGGGAAAACTGCTGTCTGCATGTTGCAGCGTCACTTGCAGAGTATGCTCGTTGAGCGCGCGAGCGCCGAAGGTATGCGGCTCCGAGACGCTTGGAGTCGCGCCTTCGATGTTGGAGAGCAACTCAGTGTGCGGCGCGAGTGGGCCAATCTTGAGCGTGCGCTCCCACGAGCGAACGAAGTCCTGGGCAGTGACTTTTTCGCCGTTGGACCAGCGCGCGTTGTCGCGTAAATAAAAAGTCCAGATCCGGCCGTCGTTCGCCGATTCCCAGCGCGTCGCGACGGCAGGCACGGGCGCGAGTGTTTTTGGATCGTAGTCAGTGAGACCTTCGAAGAGTGCTCTGACGGCGTCCGTGTCCGGCGGCGCCGCGGCAAACGCCGGATCGAATGTTTGCGGCAGCCCGCCGTTGCTCCAGCGAAACTCCTGCGTCTTCGGTGTCACAACTTTGCCGTAGTACGTCGAAGGCTCGCTCGTGTTGAAGCAGCTTGTGTGGGTTAGACACAGCGCCAGAAGCAGCGAGCAAATACAGGCAAAAGGTTTTTTAGCCACGGATGACACGGATTAATTGGTGATAGATTTCCACTGATCGAGATCGCGTTAATTCAAAACCGTCGGACGTATCGATCAGATAATCAGCAAACTTTTGTTTCTCCTCCTGCGGCATCTGCGAGTTGATGCGCCGCAATGCTTCGTCGCGCGAGAGCTTGTCGCGCAGCATCAGGCGCTCGAGCTGCACTTCAGGACGGCAATGGACCACGATCAGTTTATCAAAGCGCTTGTAGCCACCTGACTCGATCATCAATGCTGCATCGATGATGCCTATGCCATCCGGATCTTCAGCTTCCCACGCGTTCATGATCTCGTCCTGTCGCGCGATGATGAACGGGTGAAGAATATGGTTCAAACGTTCACGCTGACTCTGATCCGCGAAGATCAGCGCTCCGAGTCGTTTCCTGTCGAGCGTTCCATCCGTGGTTAAAATGTCTTCCCCAAAGGCCTCCGTCAATGCCTTTAACCCCGCCGTACCCGGCATC
>DATHTI010000151.1:0-5383 GCA_035463335.1 Pyrinomonadaceae bacterium
CGATCGCTCGGGCTCGGGTGGTCGCTCAAGAACCCACCGCCACCGCCACCCTGTCGCTCAATCGTGCGGAACATGTTGGCGAGGTCGCGCGGATCGTAGCCCGCCCCGGCCATGATCTGCGCACCAAGAATGTCAGCCTCAGTTTCGTATTCACGACTAAACTTCAGCAGGTAGACTGCAAACGGCGCCTGGGCCAACTGGCCTATGCCTGGTCCACCAAGAATCGTTCCGGCGATACCGGCGATGCCGCCAAGTATGCTGTACTTCTGAGCCTTACTTGCCTGCGCCGTGCCGTGTCGCAATGCGACGTGACTGATCTCGTGCGCCATCACACCCGCCATTTCACCTTCAGTGCGCGCCGCTTCGATCATGCCGCGGTTGACGTACATTGGACCACCGGGAAGCGCGAACGCATTGATGTCTCTCGCATTTATAACTTTGAAGTAATACTGAAATTCGGGATGTTGAAATTGCGACGGAA
This sequence comes from Pyrinomonadaceae bacterium, assembly GCA_035463335.1. GTDB lineage: Bacteria > Acidobacteriota > Blastocatellia > Pyrinomonadales > Pyrinomonadaceae > PSRF01. Next base: position 482 of record DATHTI010000151.1, read on the forward strand.
TATTCGCGACCAGCCGGCGTCCGACATTCTCGATATAGCTTTGCGTTTGCGCATCGCGAAGCAAGGGAAACTGGCTCTCAGCTTCCTGCGCCGCCTGGCGCCCAAGCTTGATATCGTCCTGAATACTGTACTTGTTGCTGTGAAGCTTGATTTGCGTCTGCGCGAGCGCCGTGAACGGCATCACCGTGATGGCCACGAGCGCTAGCCACGCGATTAAGGTTTGTCTTTTAAACATCGATTTGTTACCTCCATTGCCGATTGCGATTTGCCAACTGGAAACCGGCAATTCGTCCTTTTCGGGGAGTTATGCACCAAAACGAAACGCAGATACAGTTGCGAAAGATCGGTTTCACTTCGTGAATATCGCATAAATCAGCGACTTACCGATCCGCACAGTTAGGAATGCAATGAAAATGCCAGATGGGGCTCAATCCCGGTTCCGAGGCTCGATATGCTGGTTAAACCATTGAGCCGGTTCGGATAGCGGGGGTATTTGATGCGGCTCGCCTTTCCAGACACGGGCCATCGAAATGACCAGGAAAATAAAGGCGGCTAATTTGAACAGGGTACCGCCGAGCGTGCTGCCCGTAAGCGTGCTGATCACACCGAAGATCGTTTGTACCAGCAGAATCGCGATATGGAGAGCTACGCCCTGGGACGCGTGAAAACGAACTTTCCCTTCTTTGCGCGGCACGAGAAACAGCTCGAGTAGCCCGACAACTAACCCGATATAAGCAGGCGCATAGGCCAGCATCGTGGCCCAGTTTTCCGCTATGCCGATGCCCGGAACCGGTCGTGACGGAGAAGGAGCGCTCACGGGCGGCTGGTAAATATTTTGTCGTGATTGATACTGTGCCGGCGGAGCGTAAGTTGGTGGAACAAACACTGACGGGTATGGAGCTTCGAGCGGAGGATTGTCGTAACGACGAGTTGGCGCTTCCGAGTAAACGTTCTGGCGCGCGTCTTCAATGTTCTGCGGCCGGGGACTCTCGTTCGGGGTGTTGCCAACTTGCTGCGTGGCTCCGCCCACTTGCTGAGTCGCGCCGCCAGGGTCGCCCCAAACGTCCTCTGCTTTCCGTTCAACGCCGGGATCGAGAGGATTAGTGTCGTATTTGCTCTTCTTGGTTTCCATCAAACCAGCCACAAAAGGCCCAAAAAGCACATATCGGATTAAGTTAAGAGGCCGTTAATTCCCTTTGGTTTTTTGTTCCTTCGCTTTGTGCTTTTGTGCCTCTTCGTGGGCAATCTTACTAGTCTGCGATCTCATACTCAACCTGTTGCCAGCGATGCTCGCGCTCGGAGATCGAGAACGCCTTGATGACGGCCTCGGTTCCGGCCAGGCCGATGATCAGGTATTTGGCCGACGGATAGTAGGCAAGGCGCACGTCGGTTTCAGATGGGCTCGGATCGGAAGCGCGCGGGTGTGAATGATAGATCGCCAGCAGCTCTTCGCCGCGTTCGCGCATCTGTCGCTGTGCGGCGAAGAGATCTTCAGGCGCGGCTTCGTAGCCCAGCTCGGGATTAAGTGTGACGTTGCGAAGACGATAAAGAGTGACTGCCTGCGTTTCCGAAACTCCGCCAATCAATCCACAACACTCCTCCGGCGCCGTTTCGCGAGCATGGGCGATCATCGCGTCCACATGTTCACGACGGAGTTGAAGCAGCGGCATGGTCAATCTTCGACGACTCGCAGGTGCAGCTCTTCCAGCAGTTTTGGATCGACTTCGCCCGGCGCGTCGATCATCAGATCGGCGGCTGACGCAGTTTTGGGAAATGCGATCACGTCGCGAATGTTGTCAGTGCCTGCCAGCACCATCATTAACCGATCGATCCCAGGCGCAATACCGCCGTGTGGTGGCGTGCCGTATTCGAGCGCGTCGAGAAAGAAGCCAAACCGCTCGCGCGCTTCTTCGGTGCTCATTCCGAGGGCTTTGAAGACGAGCCGCTGCACGTCGCGTCGATGAATACGAATCGATCCACTCGCCATCTCGACGCCATTGATCACCGGATCGTAAGCCTTGGTGCGAATCTGACCGAGCAGATCCCTTTGACCGCCTTCAACTGCTCGTTGCAGTAGCTCGAGATCTTCATCGACCGGCGACGTGAACGGATGGTGCATCGAATAGTAGCGACCGTCTTCTTCGTGAAACTCAAACATCGGAAAGTCTGTCACCCAGAGCGGTGCGTAGACGTTTGCCGGAATCAGGTTTTCACGCTTCGCGATCTCGTTTCGCAACGCGCCCAAACTCGCCGCAACGACCTTCGGCTTGCCAGAGACGATCAGAACGGCGTCGCCTTTCTTCGCACCCGCAACGTCTGCCATCCGCCCGACGACATCAGCGCCAAGAGCTTTCAAAAGCGACGACGTAGTTTCATCGCCCAGCTTGATCCACGCGAGGGCTCCGGCACCGTAACGCTTCGCAAACTCCTGCAACTCGTCGAGTACCTTGCGCGAGAGGTTGGCGCCGCCCGGAACAACGATTCCCTTCACCTGTCCGCCCGACGACAACGCCGATGCGAATGGCGGAAACTCAGTGCCTTCGACAGCCGGGGCGAGGTCTTGCAGCTCGAGGCCCTGAATGCGCAGGTCAGGTTTGTCTGATCCAAATCGTCGCATTACCTCCGCAAACGTGAAGCGCGGGAACGGCACCGGCAGATCGACGTTGATGAGTTTAAATACCGAAGCAAACAAACCTTCAATCAACCGGTAGACCTGATCGAGCGTGGCAAAACTCATCTCGACGTCGAGCTGTGTAAATTCAGGTTGTCGATCCGCGCGCAGGTCTTCGTCACGAAAACAGTGCGCGATCTGGAAGTACTTATCGAGCCCACCGATCATGCACAACTGTTTGAAGAGCTGTGGCGATTGTGGGAGTGCGAAAAACTTTCCCGGGAAAATGCGCGAAGGCACGATGTAATCGCGTGCGCCTTCGGGCGTGGATTTGATCATGATCGGGGTTTCGATCTCGGTGAAACCCTGGGCCGACATGTAGCGCCGGATCTCGTTCGTCACGCGATGACGTAGAAGCAAGTTTGCCTGCAACTGCGGCCGGCGCAGATCGAGATAGCGATACTTCAAACGCAAGTCTTCACTGGCGAGCGCGTCGGGCGCGGCGTCGAGCTGAAACGGCGGCGTGCGTGCATCGTTGAGTGTTAACAACTCTCGCGCTTGCACTTCGACGTCGCCCGTCGTGAGCTTCGGGTTGCGTGTGTTCTCGGCCCGCGCCACAACTTCGCCTCTGACTGCAATCACATACTCGCCGCGCAGATCCTTGGCTTTGGTGTGTGCTTCCGCCGCGTCTTCCGCGTTGAAAACGACTTGAGTGATACCGTCTCGATCGCGAAGATCGACGAAGGTGAGCTCGCCAAAGTCACGACGTTTTGCGACCCAGCCCATCAGCACGACTTGTTTGCCGATGTCGTGAGCACGTAGCTGTCCGCACGAGTGAGTGCGTTCTAAGTTTCCTAAGTTATCCAGCATTTTTAACCACAGATTACACGGGTGCTTGAGCGATCTCTAGCCGATTTCCACCGGGATCGCGAACGTAAAATCGCGACCAGCCGGGCGTGGGTAAGTCGTCGGGCAAGATCTCAATACCTGCATTCCGAAACCGCTCTTCAGCTTCAGCAAGATCGCTTACGGTGTAACAAACATGTCGCTTGCTGATGCAGTCCTGACGCAAGGGTTCTTCGATAGATAAGTGAAGCTGCATCGGACCGAGCTGGTACCACGCGCCGCCGCGTCCGCGCGAGCCTTCGGGCTTCGGCACTTCTTCGAGGCGCAACACAACGCCGTAGAAGTGCTTTGCCGCATCTTCGAGCGACTTCGGAACGGTAACGTTGACGTGATGAATGCGCGCGTTCATTTCATTAAGGATGCATTGAACTCCGCTGAACGATTCCGCGGGATGCTCAACGACTTCCACTCCGCTGAACGGAAGTGCTTCGCCAGAAAAACAATCTGGCCGATGTGATACGCGTAGTGCATCAACTGGCGATTGATCGCCTGGACAATCGTGTGCTCCTCACCGCGAATCAGCACGGTCTTTTCGAAATCTTCGACGGTCAACGGCTCGATCGCATCAAAGACGCATTTCCAGCCACGTTCCCAGTAAGCAAGCACGTCGTCTTTAGTGGTCTGCGCATCGATGACAAACTCCATATCGCGATTGCGATCCGGTTTCTCACCGTCGGACGTGAGAAAGTCAGTCCAGCGCGAGATCATGTTCCCGGCCATGTGCTTCATAACAACCGCGACGCTGTTTGCTTCCTCATCGAGAGTTACAAAAAACTCTTCTTCTTTCAACTGCGCGATCGCCTTCTCCGCGAGCTTCTTGTACGCCCGCATCGCCGACACTGCATCCTTGTGATAATTCTGAACTATAGCTTCACTCGACATCTTGTTAATCCAGTAAATCCTGAAATCTTAGTCTTACAACCTCTACCACCTTCGCTCGCTCAACCTCCCGCTGCTCACCACTCTTCATATCCTTAATCGCAACCATCCCCTTCGCGAGCTCGTCTTCACCAATCACAGCAACGAACGGCACTCCCTGTGCGGACGCATATTTAAACTGCTTTCCGAGCTTATCAGCCTCAGGATACAAATCAACCTTCAGGCCTCCGCGCCTGAGCTCCCTCGCTAACTTGATAGACTCCGCCACACTATCTTTATTCCATATCGCCACCATCACATCAGCCGGAGACGAACCGAGCTCCGCGGGAAACATGTTTCTCTCGTTCATCACCACGAGGATGCGCTCGAGCCCCAGCGAGAACCCACACGCCGGAATGTCCTGACCGAGAAACATGCCCACAAGGTTGTCATAACGCCCGCCGCCGCCAAGACTGCCCGCGAGATCCTTCACATTGATCTCCATGATCGTGCCGGTGTAATAAGAG
>DATHTI010000152.1:0-7913 GCA_035463335.1 Pyrinomonadaceae bacterium
ACAGGATTTTCAGAATTTACAGGATAATTCTGCTAATTCTGTAAATCATGTAATCCTGTCTAAGGATTTTATTCGCCAAGCGTTACCCAGCAGCCGCTTTTATTTGAAGCGCGAATCGCATCGAGGGCGAGCTGCACGCGGTAGCCGTCTTCAAACGTCGCCGCATCTTTGACGCTCGTCTTGCCTGCACGCAACGCGTCGCAGATCGCGATCGAGAAGGCGGTGAAGCCTCTGGACCAACTTCCCTCACGCATCCCCTGGGCCATGTGGTCCTGATCGACTTGCACGGGCCGCCACGTCCCTGAGCCCGCCGGCGAAAGCCACAGCTCGCCAGTCTCTTCCACCATCAACGCGCCTTTGGTGCCGTAAATCTCCATCCGGTTCTCATAGTTGCCCGACTCGACTACCGAGATCGAAGCCGCGCCAGTTGCGCCCTCCGTGTGTGGGCCATCACTGAACCGGAACAAGAGTTTCGCTTCGTCATCAGTTGTGACGTCACGCATGCCGCCACCGCTCGCTTTGTCCGGACGTTGCTTGATGTGCGTCGTGAGCATGCCGAGCACTTGCGTTACTTCGGCGCTGAGTACCCAGCGAAACGAATCGACTACGTGCGAGCCGATCGCGCCGAGCGCGCCGCCGCCCATCGACTCGTCAGACCACCAGTCCCAGGCGCGATCCGCGAGGCCGCGATAGTCAGATCTGAAAACGTAATTGCAATGACGCACTGACCCGATCGCGCCAGTTTGCAGCATCCCGCGCATCACGCGCCGGCTGTTCAAAAAGCGAAGCTCGTGATCGACCAGTGCGAGTACGCCGGCAGCTTTGGCCTTCTCGACCATTCGTGCCGCTTCAGCAGCGTTCAACGCCATCGGCTTTTCACAAAGAACTGCTTTGCGTTCGGCGAGTGCGGCGAGAGTGATCTCCATGTGAGTGGATGGAGGCGTGACGACGCTGACGAGATCGACATCCCGGTGTTTTACCAGCTCCTGCCAATCGTCAGCGACGTGTTGGATACCAAACTCTTTAGCAATCGTTTCAGCGCGATCGCGATTGCGACTGGCGATTGCAACGACCTTTGCGCCCATGCAATCGCGAAAGCCCGGGATCTGCGTGGTGCGGGCAAAACCCGAACCGATGATCCCGATTCCAACTGGTGACCTCTTCATGGCCTATTATTTAGCCACAGATTACACGGATTGCAAATCACGATTCGCGCCCGGCGAGGCGGGCGATCATGGTCACGAGCTGGCTGGCGCCGATCGGTTTGGCGATGTGCATCTGGTAGCCCGCCGCGAGTGCCTGGCGTCGATCGATGTCGCGCGCGTACGCAGTCAGCGCCGCCGCGGGCGTGTCGCCTCCTTTGTCGCGTGGAAGCGCGCGCACCTGCCTGATAAAACTGTAGCCATCCTCGTCCGGCATCGCGATGTCGCTCAGTATCACATCCGGCTTCCATTCCGAGAGCTTCATGAGCGCTTCATGCGCTGACTGGCATGCTTTCACTTCAGCGCCAGTGCGCGTGATCACGGTACTGATGATCTGGCGTGCTTCAGGCTCGTCGTCTACCAATAACACTTTCAATCCATCGAGTGAATGAGTATCACTCAAAATGATTTCCGGCGCAGGGGTCACGGGCTCGGCACGATCCGCCATCAGCGGGAACGTGGCCGTGAAAGTCGCACCTTTTCCGACACCATCGCTTTGCGCTGAGACGGTGCCGCCGTGAAGCTCAACGAGATGTCGCACGATCGCGAGGCCGAGTCCCAGCCCGCCAAAACTCCGCGTCGTAGAACTATCAGCCTGGCGAAAACGATCGAACACGCGCGGGAGAAACTCCGGATCGATTCCCTGCCCCGAGTCTTTCACCGTCACGCGCGCATCCGATTTATTATGATCGACACGTAACGAGATCTTTCCACCATGTGGAGTGAATTTCACCGCATTCGACAAGAGGTTCCAGATGATCTGGTGTACGCGTGCGGAGTCGGCCGAGATCGCGCCAAGTCCCGGCTCGGCGTAGTAGTCCAGCGTGATGCCTTTAGCGTCAGCCGCTGGTTGGACCACATTAATCGCCGCCCGCGCAACGGACGCGATGTCCAGCGGTCTGACGTCGAGATTTAGCTTTCCGGAAACGATGCGCGAGACGTCGAGCAGATCGTCGATAAGCTGCGCCTGCACGCGCGCGTTGCGATCGATTGCGTCGAGTCCCTGCGTCAGTACTTTTTCGTCGCGCCTGCCCTCGCGAAGTACGCTGGACCAGCCAAGTAACGACGTGAGCGGCGTTCGCAACTCATGCGAGAGGGTGGCGAGAAACTCGTCTTTGATGCGGTTCGCCGCTTCTGCTTCAGCGCGTGCTCGTTCCGCACGTAGCAGCAGGTGGCCGCGCGACTCTTCCGAACGTTGCAGCTCACCGATATACCTCGACAACTCCTCCACGTGCAGTCTTGCCGCCTCAGTCTGTTCGAGCGAAGCTTCGATGTTCTTGAGGTAAGTTTGATATGTGAAACAGATGATGAAGATGATTGGAGCCGTGGCCACCACTGCATAGAAACCGTGTTTGTCGATGAGAATTGCGATGATCCCGGCCGCAGACGCACCGGCGAAGTAGGTGACCGAAGTCCAAAGATAATAAGTTCGCCACGTGTTCCAAACGGACTCCTTAATCTTGCTCGCCTTCTCGATTGCAACGAGGAAGGTGTTGGCAATGTATTGCACCAGCGCCATCATGCAGATTGCAAAAAAGAAATCCTGCGTGAAATCCTTTGGGATGGCCCTGATAGATCCAAACCTTAAGGTCAGAGCAGCAGCAGTGAAGAAAGTTGACGTTGCGAGAATCGCAGAGTTCAAAAGGAATACCCGCGGCTTTTTGCTGATGATCACTGTGACGGCGACACCTTCCAACGCAGAAAGCAGAATCGCAGCGGAACCACCGTACATAAGCATTCCGAGAAAAATAAATGTGTCGGCAACTGTAATGCGACCACTAACTCGTGGGATTCGGATCGCGATGAGCGAACTCGCCATTACCATCAGGCATAGGAAACCAAAACGGCCGTCGAGTTCGCGATACGGCAATAGATAAAGCGAGGCAAGAACGAGCGCTACGCCCAGAGTCATGAGCGACCAAATATAAACCTGGCCGAAGTGAGGTCGATTGACGTTTACTTCTGCTGCGCTCATTTTGCTCCTCACAACTGCAGAGTACACCGATACTCAGATCGGCAGGATCTGTGTAACCAGTGAAAGCCTTGTGAAACTGTTTTAATAGTCCAGAGAATCAGTACCGCTATCTGACTCTGCTGACATGGATGAACCGCTGTCGCCGTTAAGCATTGCCGATTGGGCAGCCATTATGAGATCGCCAGTGACAACGCCGTCTCCGGTCACGACACCATCGCCAGTTACTACACCATCGCTCAACCAGGTACCCTCGGTCAAGAGATCTTGAAACAGTAAATTGACGGCGAGGAAGGCTAAGCCATCTCCAGTTACCACACCATAACTTGTAAGAACATGGTCGCCGGTAACTACACCGTCGGAGAAGAACGAAGGATCCAGCATCAACACGCCGTCACCAGTGACGACGCCGCTGCCGAGTAGATTTCCGGGAGCATAGACGAGCTGGTACTTCGTGATCAGATCAAGACCGGTGACGTAGGTGTGATTGAGAATGATGCCGCGTGACCACGTGAACGTATGATTCGCGATGGTGGTCTCCGGCGCAGGTGGATCAACTGTCAACAGCGATGAGCCGACAGTCGCCGCGTTTAGATCCGTTCTTACAGATTGGGCCAATTGGATCGCGCCCGCGATGTTTAGCTGGCCCGCGCCCTGTTCGAGCATGTTGTAACCCGCGAGAGGCTGGGCGGCATACATCAACAACGCCTTCACGAGATTCGGCGTCAAACTCGGATTCGTTTGCAGCATCAGCGCCGCTGTTCCGGCCGCAACCGGTGTCGCCATCGAGGTGCCGCTCAAGTACATCATCTTGCGATTATCAGCGCCGCTGACACCCGCATCCAGCGATGGTGTTTGCGTCACGAGATAATTACCGTCAGCCTCTGCATCGATCAGTTTGTTGCCGGGTGCGACGAGATCGGGTTTTACGAGGTTGTCGTAATGCCTGGCACCGCTATCGTCTGTCGTAAAGCTTCTCGTTGGACCACGCGAGCTGAACGTCGCGACACCGTCGTCGCTGCGCTCGTCCGTGCCGAATGTGTTGGTCGCGCCGACAGTGATCGCAGAAGGCTCATTGCCCGGCGAGTGGATGTGACCGTAAACCTTGTTTCCATCGCTGTCCTTGCCGTTGTTGCCGGCGGCGGCGAAGACTACCACGCCTGCATCGACCAGTCTGCGCACTGCGCGACAGACCGGATCGTTGCGATAAGAATCGATAGCAGGCATGCCAAGACTCATGTTGACGACACGAATGTTGTAGGTGGCCCTGTTCGTCGCCACCCAGTCTAGCGCTCGCAGAACGTACGCTGTCGTACCAACGCCCGCAGAGTTCAGCACGCGAAGATTGATCAGGTTTGCGTTAGGCGCTACGCCAATATACTCGCTATTAGAAATACGCCCGTTGCCGGCGGCGAGTGAAGCGACGTGAGTTCCGTGTCCGTAAGGATCGTCAGTGCGACCTTCGCCTGTGAAGTCTTCGCTATAAACAACACGAACATCGTTTGATCGATTCAGAAAAGAGTGATGATCGGTGTCGATTCCCGAGTCGAGAACCGCGATGCCGACGCCTGTGCCGTCCAGCTTCGTACTTGATGGACCAGCATCGCGAACCTGGTCGGCGCCCGTGGTGCGTGAGAGATGGCCCATCGGCAGCACGTCACGGTTTAGCGAGACGTACGAAACGTCGTTGCGGGCCGCCAGGGCTACGGCGGCAGATACCGGCAAAGTAACGACGCGAACCGCAAAGTTCTTGAACTTGCGGATGTTTTCCCCACCCGAGTAAACAAGGGTCGAATCGATTGTGATATCGGCCGGGTTTGCTGGTTGAATGATTACACGTACGAACTCGCCGCCACGCCCGCTTGCAGCCTTTTTGAGGATGTCCTTCGAGACCTTTCGCTCCAGCGACACGGTCGATTCGGCGCGTGTTCCGCTCTGGAAAACGAACAGGGCCAGGCACAGGATTACGGCGAAACTACTCCAAAGCCAGGGATTTACGTAACGCTTCATTTGGTACTCCGACAACCGTGAGGAGGTTTTTCACTCCGTGCTGCGGACTCAATTATTGAATGAGGGCGTGGGGCACTTCCATGCATCCTCCGGGGAGATCGTGGGGGAGAAGGAAGTCTAACAGGTTTGAACAGAGGTGAGATGTGGAGTTTTCGTGTCGGACAATTCGTCGAAATGGCCGCAAAAAGGCACAAAAGGACACAAAAAGAGACTTTGCAGATTTTAAAATTCTGTTAATCCTGGTGACTAGGCTTTGCAGCGACTCCTCAGGTGGTCTACAAATGCTTGTGCATCAACCTCGTTGCCATAGAAGCGCTCCACCAAAAGTCCCTTGATTTCGATTTCGGTTAATCCGGCCGGCAGTGATGCCAGGACCATGGCTTTCGCCGTTTCGAACATATCGCTCGCCATCATGAGGCGCTCCGCCCCCGAGCGCTCCAACCTCCGCCGGCGTACGAGTTCGGCAATATGTGGATCAGTGTCATTCATGGGCGCCTGCGATTTCGCGTTCAGAGTTCAAGCTTTAGCTTGCGCTTGCTGCGGTGGGAATAGCAAGCTAAAGCTTGAACTCTGAACATAAGTGGTACTGACGCTTCCAAACAGAATTGGCTTGCTGAAAAACTTTCGCGAAATAATGATGGCAGAGTCCGGTCCTCCCGTGCCCTGATGCAGTTTAATAACTCGCCCCGACCGAGAACCTTGCCCAGCTAAAGTTTGTTGTGGAGGCTGAAATGAATTTAAGGAGTTCCGTATTCTCGCTCAGTTTAGTTCTGTGTGTCGTCGTTTTGGCGATTACGTCTACCAGCACTCGAATTACCAGTGCTGCGACAGTGCCGTCCGGGTTTACTGATTCAGTGGTGGCGAGTGGGCTCACGAATCCCACGGCAATGGCGCTCGCGCCTGATGGTCGTATCTTCGTTTGCCAGCAGAACGGCGCGTTGCGCGTCATCAAAAATGGCGCTCTGCTGCCCACGCCGTTTCTCACTGTCACTGTCGATTCTTCCGGCGAGCGCGGGTTGCTGGGCGTCGCCTTCGATCCGAATTTCGCTTCAAACCAACTGGTCTATGTTTATTACACCGCTACCACGCCGGCGATTCACAATCGCATCAGTCGCTTCACTGCTTCAGGTGACGTTGCGCTCGCGGGCAGTGAAGTGATCGTGATGGACATGCCGAATCTCAGCAGCGCCACAAACCACAACGGCGGCGCGCTGCACTTTGGACCAGACGGCAATCTCTATGTCGCTGTAGGCGACAACGCCAACGGTGCGAATGCGCAATCGTTGTCAACACGCCTGGGCAAGATGTTGCGAATCACTTCAACCGGCGGGATTCCAACTGATAACCCGTTTTTCAACCAGACTACGGGTGACAATCGCGCGATCTGGGCACTCGGTGTGCGCAACCCGTTTACCTTCACTTTCCAGGCCGGTGTTGGCCGCATGTTCATAAACGACGTGGGCCAGAACACGTGGGAAGAGATCAATGACGGTATTGCCGGGTCAAATTATGGCTGGCCCACTTGCGAAGGCTTTTGCAATCCGCCGAATCCGAGTTTTCGTGATCCGATCTTCGCTTACCAAAACGACGCGAATACCTGCGCGATCACTGGCGGCGCATTCTACAATCCGCAGATCGTTCAGTTTCCAGCAAACTTCGTCGGCAACTACTTCTTTGCAGACTTCTGCGGCGGCTGGATAAGAAGACTCGATCCCGCGAATGGAAATGCAGTGTCGGATTTCGCTACCGGCATTAGCTTGCCCGTCGATTTGCAGGTTTCGGCTGATGGTTTTCTTTACTACCTCGCGCGCGGAAGTGGTTCCGTTAACCGCATCGGATTCACGACGTCGGCAGATAACACTGCGCCCACTGTTTCGATCACGAGTCCAGCGAATAACGCGATCGTTGCGCGCAAGGCGAATGTGACGATCACCGCGACGGCGAGTGATAACGTTGGTGTGACGCGAGTGGAGTTCTTCGTGAATGGTGCGTTGCAATGCACGGACACGGCAGCGCCGTATAGCTGCGTGTGGCGCGTTCCTGGAGCGATGAATAAGACGTACCAGCTTCAGGCGCGTGCGTTCGATCTGGCGGGGAATGTGGGAACCTCGACGATCCAGGTAACCGCGAGGTAGTTTTTAGCCACGGATTGACACGGAAAATGCGGTTCGATTCGTGTTTATCCGTGTCAACCCGTGGCTTATTTCCTTATTGCGTTGCCGTCGCGTTAAACTTTTTGCCGGCCGTCCAGGAAACTGCTGTTCGCTTCCGTCGCGCGCTTGGGCTCACGCTTGCGCAGGGAGGGAACGAGCATCGGTACCGCTCGACGATACTCTTCGTAAGTTTCGCCATGTTCGCGCACGAGGTCGCGCTCTTCGAACCGGATTGCCAACAGGATGTAAGCCGTCGTCGCGATCGAAAACAGCAGGTGCGCAGACGTCATTACTGGCGTCGCCCAGAAGGCGAACAACCAGCCGACGTACAGTGGATGTCGCACGAGCTTGTATGGACCCGGCGTCGTGAATCGCAAACCGCTTTCGGGCTGGCCCAGCAGATAACGCCAGACTTGCCGCAATCCAAATAGATCGAAATGATTGATCAGGAATGTCGAGAAGAGCACCAGCGCCCAGCCAAAAGCAAACAAGCTGCGCAGCACAATTCGTCCAACCGGATCTTCAACTGACCAGATCACGCCGCCCAGCGGTTGCCACAACGCAAACAACAGTATC
>DATHTI010000153.1:0-2694 GCA_035463335.1 Pyrinomonadaceae bacterium
AAATAATCTTTGGACAGGATTTCAAATGCCGCGACGACTTGCGGCAGACGCAGAGACCCTCACCGAGCGATATGGACGCTTTTCAGCGCAACCATTCGAGCGAGGTTTTGGTACGACTGTCGGTAATTCGCTTCGTCGTGCGCTGCTTTCTTCAATCGAAGGCGCCGCTATCACGGCCGTCAAGATTGAAGGCGTAGAGCATGAATTTTCATCGATTAAAGGGGTGGTTGAAGACGCCACCGACGTTATTCTTAATCTCAAACAAGTACCTTTTAAACTGCACACCAGCGAGCCCAAGACGCTGCGTATCAATAAAGAGGAAGCCGGCGAAGTCACGGCTGCCGATATCGAAACTGATGCCGACGTAGAGATCCTCGATCCGAGCGTGCACATCGCCACCGTGAGCGACGGCGGATCTCTGAGAGTCGAAATGCGCTTGAAGCGTGGACGTGGCTACGTCTCCGCTGATCGCAACTTCGACGAGGATCTGTCGCTCGGATACATTCCGATCGACTCGGTGCACACGCCCGTCAAAAAAGTTAACTACAACGTCGAAGCAGCCCGCCTGGGCCAGAACACGGAGTTTGACAAGCTTACGATCGAAGTCTGGACCGATGGCTCAGTCAAACCGGAAGACTCGATCGGCCTCGCGGCGAAGTTGATCAAGGACCACATGTCGATCTTCATCAACTTCGAAGAGGACACGGACGATTTCGCTTACGCGAAGATGGAGCGTCCGCCGCTCCCGCGCAACGATCAGTTGGACCGCTCGGTCGATGAACTGGAGCTGTCCGTTCGTTCTTACAACTGTCTGAAGAATGCCGATATCCGCACCATTCGCGATCTGGTCCAACGCACCGAGCGCGAGATGCTGGCCACGAAGAACTTTGGCAAGAAGTCGCTCAACGAGATCAAGGAAATCCTGAACGGCATGGGACTCGATTTCGGCATGGAGTTTGACGAGCAGGGTAATCCGATTCCGGGCACGGGCGGCCGTGACGGTGCCGATCTCTCCGATTTTGAAGGCGACGACGAACAGTAGGTTAGAGTCATGCGACACTTAAAGGCACATCGAAAACTCGGTCGGACCAGTGAGCATCGTCATTCGATGCTGCGCAATCTGGCGACCTCTCTGATCAACTCTCGCGAGGAGCGCATCGTCACCACGTTGCCGAAGGCGAAAGAGCTGCGACCGTTTGTCGAGCGCGCGATCACGTTGTCACGCCGGGCGCGCAGCCTGGCTGACGATGGTTCTGAAATACAGGCGTTGCACTTGCGGCGACAGGCGGCAGGTTTCTTTCACGCGGGTAATATGACCGTCAAGGAAGTCACCGGGAAGCGTGGCCAACCGCGGCCCGAGCGCACCGCAGGCGTCGCGGCGTTGCGCCGGCTGTTTACCGAGCTTGGCGATCGTTATAAAGATCGGCCCGGCGGTTACACGCGCATTTTTAAACTGGGTCATCGCGACGGCGACGCGGCTGAGCTCGCGATCATCGAGTTGGTCGATAATCCTCGTGAAGTTGAGGCTGCGGAAGCCGCGAAGAAGCGCAAGGCCTCCGCGTCGAAGAAGAAGAAAGGCCGCGACAAGAAAGCCCCAGAAGAAGAGGCCACCGGCAGCGAGGCCGGCGAAGAATAACAGGATCGCCACAGAGAAGCACAAAACGCACAAATCCTGATTTGTGTCTTATGTGCTTTTTTGTCGCTTACTAAATGTCAGCACCTAAAGAACAGCCCGAATCGGCAGGGAAGCGCACACGCGCCGCGCAACGACCAGCAGCTTCTGTCAATATGGAGGAGCTGCGTGAGCTGATTGCTCTCGTGCGTGACAACGAGCTGGCGGAGCTTGAGCTCGAAAACGAAGGCTTCCGTGTGCGACTGCGACGCCAGTCAGCGCTGGCCGAATCGTCACCTGCTGCGGTTTCACATCCGGCCCCGGCACCTGCGCCACCTCATCCGGCGCCAGCGCCGGTGGCGTCGGGCCCGGCACATCCGGGAACACAGGCCACCACGGCTGCTGCCCAGGATCAGGATTTACACATCATTACATCGCCGATTGTCGGCACGTTCTATCGTTCACCCTCGCCTACGGCGGACGCGTTTGTGAAAATCGGCAGCAACGTCGAGAACGACACAGTCGTCTGTATTATCGAAGCCATGAAGCTCATGAACGAGATTCAGGCAGAGACGAGTGGAGAAGTAGTCAAGATTTACGTAGAGAACGGCCAGCCGGTTGAATACGGCCAGCCACTCTTTGGAATCCAGAGTTAGCCACAAACAAGCACAAAAAGGCACAAAAACGATTTGTGTCAATTGTGCTTTTTTGCGGCGCATTTTTTTATGGCCTTTAATCCGCGCAAGTTCAAGAAGATCTTGATCGCTAATCGCGGCGAGATTGCCTGTCGCATCATCTGGACCTGCAAAGAGATGGGCATCAAGACGGTTGCTGTTCACAGCGACGTCGATCGCGATTCGCTGCACGTTCGTTTTGCCGACGAAGCCGCCTGTATTGGACCAGCGCCGTCCGCGCAGAGTTATCTCAACATTCCCGCCATCATCAGCACCGCAGAGATCTTCAACGTCGATGCGATTCATCCGGGCTACGGGTTTCTCGCAGAGTCCGCCTACTTCGCCGAAATCTGCGATGCGTGCAACATCAAGTTTATTGGACCAAGCGCGAACGTCATTCGTTTGATG
>DATHTI010000154.1:0-2168 GCA_035463335.1 Pyrinomonadaceae bacterium
TCTTTCAAACTTCCGGACGGCTCCGATCTGATTTATCTCGAGAAGGCCGGCGTGCAATACGGCATCGCGCCCGCTCGCAAGCAGTATGCGGAGCTAACACCCGCAGCCACAGGTTTTCAGATTCAGAAGCTGATGACGCCCGGTCAACTGGTGGCGTACCTCGACAGACTTCAGGGCATCCAATTCGTCGGCGAAGAACAACAGGCCGGCCGAACAGCGCTGAAATATCGCTACGCACGAACCGCGCAAACGCAAACATCGGCTGGCGAAGTCCACACAGAATCGTTCATCTACGTCGATAAAGACACGGGATTGCCGTTGCGCGCGGAGCTTTTCAGCGAAGCGAGTGGTAATGTACAGGGAGTTAAAGGCGCGAAGGTTGTCGCCGAGCTGCGAGACATTCAGACGAATCCCGATCCGAGTCTCTTCGAAATACCAGAGGGCATGAACAAGGTTTCGGAGCAGCAGGTGCGCCAGCAAGTGAACGCAGTGACAAACACGGTTGCGGCAGTGCTCAGAACGCTTTTACAGAATATGAACACGACGCCACCGCCATCTTCGACTGCGTCGCCTACTGCGTCACCGACTGTTTCACCGGCCACCAGTCCAAGCCCAAGATAGTAAAGGTAAAGACATGAAATACGTTGTCATTCTCCTCGTTGGAATTTTGCTCGGCGGCGGTGCTGCGGTTTTCTTCCTCGGCACGCCGCCGGCGAAGTCCGCGCCGGGTCAGGCCATCAAGCCGCCCGATCAAAGTGGAAATCAGCCGGGCGCCGTTGTAGTCGCGTTGGAGCAGAGTTTTATTGACGCTGTGCTCGCGACAACTTTCACCGGACTCGGCACGCCGACGTTTCAACTCGGGCAATCGCGAGATGAATCGGGTCGCATCGAGCAGGCGGCGTTTCAGGGTGGCTGCACAAACACGATCACGCTTTTGCCGGAAGGCAGCGGCGTGAAGACCGGCGTGGAGTTTCGGAACGGCAACGTTTATGCGCCGATGGCATTTACGGGAAGCTACAACCTCGCCGGCAGTTGTATGCAGTTCAAGGGCTGGGCCCAGAACAAGATCACGTTATCGTTCGATCAGGAGAAGCAGACGGTTTATGGATACGTCGATGTGGAGGGCGTAAATCTTGAGGGAGTTAATCCGGTTGCGAACACGTTCGTCACGGTGTTTGTGCAGGGCGCGATCAATCAGAAGGTGAATCCGCTCATACTTGTTAGTGAGCCGCAGTTGTCGTTGCAGATTCCGGTTGCCGCGAGCAACGGCGCGGTCAAGGCACGTGCGAAAGACGTGCGCGCCGAGGTACTCGATGGATCGTTGAAGCTTTTTCTGACTTACGAGTTTACGGGTGTGAAGGGTCAGGGGACGTAGTATCCGTGTAATCTGTGGCTGTATTAGCGAGCATTCGCTGGCGCTCGAAGTGCTCCGCGATCTCTTCCGCCGTCTTTCTGCCCACGAAAGGCGTCAACTCCGAAACTCCCGCGCGTGAAATCCTCTGTATCGATCCGAAGTGCCGCAACAGTCTTCCTTTTCGCTTATCTCCGACACCCGGAATCGCAGTCAGCTCTGAAGTGAAATCGCGCAGCTCGCGGCGCTTCCTATGATAAGTGACGGCGAAGCGGTGCGTCTCGTCGCGTATCATTTGCAGCAGACGGAGTATCAACGAGTGTGAGTCGAGATAGATTGGCTCATCTTCACGGCCTTTCATCAGCAGGTACGCAACATCATTGTGCCGTTGCGGTGGCTTGACGATGCCGACCATCGGAATCGCTTCGAGTCCGAGCTCGCTCATCGCACTTGCTGCTGAGTTCAACTGCGCCTTGCCACCGTCGATCATGATCAGATCGGGCAGCGGCTTTCCTTCTTCGAGCAATCGCCGGTAACGCCGCGTCACCACTTCTTGCATCGACGCGACATCATTTGCGCCTTCAACGCTTCTGATTCTGAACTTCCGGTACTCGGAACGATTCATTTTGCCGTTGTCGCAAACGACCATGCCCGCAACATTCTCAGCGCCCTGGATATGCGAGATGTCAAACGATTCGATGCGTCCGGGAAAGTGTGGCAGCTCGAGTGTTTCCTGTAACTCCTCGAGCACGAGCTTCATGTCAGGTTTGAGAATGCGGAAACGCTGCTCAAACGCGAGCTTCGCGTTTTTATCGAC
>DATHTI010000155.1:0-8033 GCA_035463335.1 Pyrinomonadaceae bacterium
TGGGCGCCGTGGTTGTCGATTCGCGGCTGCGTGCCGCCGACGGACTTTTTGCTGCGGGTGACATCGCCAGCTTTCCCAATCCGCGTGCTGGGGGGCGTTTGCGGATCGAGCACTGGCGCACGGCGCAGCAGCAAGGACGAACGGCGGCACGCAATATGATGGGAGGCAACGTGGCGTTCGATGCTGTTCCTTTCTTCTGGACGCGGCAGTTCGACACCGGTTTGCTTTACGTCGGGCATGCTACGGCGTGGGACGAGATCATCTACCGCGGGGATGTCGCGTCGCGCGATTTTCTTGCTTTCTTCGTGAAGGACAATGGCGTGCTGGCTGTTGCCGGCATGAACCGCGATCGCGAGCTGGCGGCAGCAGAAGAGCTGTTGCGTCTCGATCTAATGCCTGCGCGCGACCAGCTTCAGTTGCAGGACGTTTCTCTCGAAACTTTGCTGCCGCGCAATAATGCAACCGAGAGAAGCGTTCTTTGTGAGTATGTTTGAGCTTTTGGTGCTACAGGAAAGTCCATGACCGTCACCGCAGCTTCAATCGCAACCTTTCCCGGTCCTCGACACAACTCGCGCGTGCAATTGTTTTCCAACCTTGGACCAGAGGAGATGAGTAACATCGTGGCGCATGCACGCAGCCTGCGCAAGGCGCGTGGTGAGTTCATCTACATGCCCGGCGATTTCGCTGATTTCGTTTACATCCTGAAGCGCGGAAGGGTGAAGCTGTCAGTGCTTTCTGAGTCAGGCAAAGAGATCGCGATCGACATCATTCAGCCCGGCGAGATCTTTGGCGAGTTTGCCCTCGTAGACGAGTCGCTGCGCAGCAATATGGCCCAGGCACTCGACGACGTGCTGACGTGGGTCTTCTCCAAGCACGACTTTACGAGGCTCCTTACGAATCAACCGAAGCTGGCTTTGAATTACATCAAGCTCGTCGGCGATCGCCGGCGGCGGATGGAGAAGAAGCTTTCTGATATCACATCAAAAGCAGTGTCGGGGCGCATCTGCGAGCTCCTGCACGAGATTTCCACAAGCGCTGTGGAAGTCGAGAGTGTGGACAGCGATTACCTCGTCCCGCTCACTCATCACGACGTTGCGAGTCTTATTGGCGCGGCGCGTCAAACTACAACTACCGTCCTCAACGATCTCGAACGGCGCGGCATCATTCAGTTGGGCCGCGGTTGGATTCGCGTCAAACACCTCAAAGAGCTTCAGACCTACGCACTTCTTTAGCCAGAAAAGGCACAAATAGCACAAGCTAAAGCTTGAACTCTGAACTTTTTCTTTTGTGCTTTTTGTGCCTTTTTGTGGCCCAGGTTTTTTCACGTTATTGTCGCGGCGCTGACATTCCTCCGAAAGCTCTTGCTACATGATGCGCTCCTCGTTTGAGAGACACACAGAGGAGAACTCACCGATCATGAAAACTAGAAGAACTTTAAACTGGACACTCGGGCTCGCTGTCGTCACCGTAGCGTTAATCGTCGTGGCGGGTCTTAACTTCAGTGCGAACGTTTCCGCGAGTGGCGGCGACGATCTCGGCACTTCACCTTTCGACTTCAGCGACGCAACCTATCGCGCACACGGTATTGTTCCCGAAAACATCGTGCTACGCGTCGGGACCGCGTCTCGCGCCGGCGACTTCGTCGTCGATAACACTAACACCGATCCAAACCGCACCAACATCCGGACCATCGAAACCACGCCCGGCACGACCGGCTCGAGTGGTCTAACTTACGCGAACATCTTCGGCGTGCTCAACTCGGCGAGCTTCGAGCACAACGCCGCGGGCGAGCTGACTGGACGCGGCCAGGCCGCCTTCGACACCGCCGAGCGCTTTCGCGTCTTTATTTTCCCGAAAGCATCGAACGGCTCGATCCTAGATCCGTTCCTTCCAAACAAGCGCCAGGACAACGTGTTCGATACACGCGACGGCTACTTCTCGAATGATCCACTCGGACTCTGGGTCGCCGTTTGGGTCGTCTATACCCCGAGAGCATTTACTAGTGAAGGACGCAAAGAGCTTGATCCGATCGCTGCAACTAACGGTCGCGATCTCGACGGCACGGCAATCCTGACGAGCCCGTCGCAGATCGACAACCTCGCCGCGAAAGGTTTCATCGAGCTGCGCACACGTCCGGTTAACGATAGTGTGTTTCGCTGGGTCATCTGCCCGATTCCCGAGGATCCACGCAACGGTTTCATTCGGCCGGATGCTTTCATCCGCGATGTCAAACGGAGCGACGGCACGCCTGTATTTCCGGCGCTCGGCAACAACTTCCGCTGTTTGCAGCAGTCCGGCGACTGGTGCAACTAACCCACTCCGGCATTTCTCTGTGCAATCTCTGTGTCCTCTGTGTCTCTGTGGTGGTTTGCCGCAGAGTAACCACAGAGACACAAGAGACACAGAGGACACAGAGATTGCACAGAGAGTAATCCTTAAGGAGAACCTCCATGGCCAACATCTCGAAGATCAACAGAAGGGCAGAGAAGGAGAAGCAGCAAGCTGCGAAAAACAGGCGCGAGATCATCGCCGCCGGTCTGAGTCGTCGTGAAATGCTCAGGATGGGTTTGCTGACGAGCGCCGGGTTGCTCGTGTCGATGCGAGGCTTGAGCGTCAGGGCACGCAGTAGTGCGGGCCACCTTCTCGACAGCGGCAGTGGTAGTGGACCAAGTAGTCCACCGACTACACCCTTCGTCCAGCCGTTCACACGCATGACGGTCAAGCAACCGGTTGCGGCATTGAATCCTACGCCGACCGCCATCGCCAACACTGCCGCCGGCGAGGGCCGCACGATCACACACCAGGCTTTTAACCAGTTTCCAGCCGTTAAGTTTTACGAAGTCGAGCAGCGGCTCGCGAACATCATTACGCATCCCGCTCTGCCACCGCAGCCACTCTGGGGCTTCGACGGCCTCGTGCCGGGACCGCTTTACGTCGAGCGTTACGGACAGCCGGTCCTTGTCCGTAATCGCAACAACCTGCCGGTCAACAACGGCGGCTTTGGCAAAAACCTCGTGACCACACACTTACACAACGGCCACACGCCGGCTGAGTCGGATGGTAATCCGTGCGACTTCTTCAGGCCGGGCCAGTTTTACGATCAGCATTATCCAAACGTTCTCGCAGGCGTGAATTCAACACACAAAGACCTGGGCGGCGATATCCAGGAGGCGATGAGCACGCTCTGGTATCACGATCACATGCACGACTTTACTTCGCAGAACGTCTACAAGGGCCTCGCAGGCATGTACCTGCTATTCAACGATTACGACACCGGTGACGAGACGACAGGATTTCATCTTCCGTCGTTCGGTGATGGTGTCAGCGACGACAGCAACTTCGACGTGCCGATGCTCTTCAGCGATCATTTATATGATTCGGAGGACGGCATCCTCACGTTCGACACGTTCAACTTTGACGGCGTGCTTGGCGATCGATTTCTCGTCAACGGCAAAGTGCAGCCCGTGATGCACGTTCACCCGCGACGCTATCGCTTCCGCTGGCTCGATGCTGGTCCATCACGCTTCTACCAGTTTTTCTTTACGGACAAAACGAACCTGAATTCGCGGATCAAGTTTCACCAGATCTCGACTGACGGCAACTTGCTCGAACGTCCGGTCGAAGTCGAGAGCATTCGTATCAGCGTGGCTGAGCGTGCCGACCTGATAATCGATTTTGCGAAGTATGCGGGCAAGACGCTCTATATCGAGAACCGTCTGGAGCAGGAGGACGGACGTGGGCCAACCGGGAAGGTGTTACCCGCAGGCCAGGGCGACCTGGTTATGAAGATAGTGGTTGACCTGCCGCCCATCGCGGACAACAGCGTCGATCCGGCGACGATTACGCGCTTCTATGGTTTGCCTGATAAGACGGCAACGCCGCGTATCACCCGGACTTTTAACTTCGATCGCTCGAATGGTAATTGGACCATCAACGGCCGCTCGATGGATCCGGACTGTCAGGAGGTACGGGCGCGCATTGCGAAGAACTCGGTCGAGCATTGGGTTATCACTAACAGCTCGGGTGGCTGGCAACATCCGGCGCATATCCATTTCGAGGAGTTCCAGTTCCTTTCAGTGAATGGGGCGCCGCCGGCTTCGACGGGGCTCGTCCTGAACGGTCGCAAGGACGTTGTTCGTCTCGAACACAATATGCACACGAAGACCTTCTTCCGTTTCCGCGACTTCGTGGGCCGTTACCCGTTCCACTGTCACAACGTTGTGCACGAGGACCACGCGATGATGCTGATCTGGGAGATCGTCGATGGTCCGGGCGACAACATCACCAATCCGTAAGAGAAGGAGAAGGCTAATGAAAAGCATTTTTGAACGAACGCTGATCGGGCTTGCTCTCCTGATCGGATGTGCGGCCGTGAGCTTCGGGCAAGTGGAAACGAAGCGAGTAAAGACGCCGCGGGAACGACTCGCCGAGCGAAGCTTTCCGAACGTCACGTTGACGACGCACAACGGCAAGAAGGTCAAGTTCTACGACGATCTGATTAAAGACAAGATCGTCATCATCAACTTCATGTACGTTAGGTGTGACGGTAAATGTCCGGTCACGACAGCGAACCTCGTACAGGTGCAGAAACTGCTCCGCGACCGCGTGGGCAAAGACATCTTCATTTACTCGATCACGCTCAAGCCGGAAGAGGACACACCAAAGGTCCTCAGGGAATATGCGAAGGCTTACAAGGTTGGTCCAGGATGGCAATTTTTGACGGGCGCTCCCAAAGACATTGAGCTGCTGCGTCAGAAGCTCGGCTTTATCGATCGCGATCCAGTGCGCGACGCAGACAAGTCGAACCACATCGGCATGCTGAGGTGGGGTAATGAGCCGCATACGCTCTGGGCCGGCTGCCCGGCGTCGCTCGCACCCGCAAAAATCGTGAAGGAGCTCAGACTGGTCGATTGGCCCACGGCCAATGAGGCCCAGGTGAGAGGAGGAGAAAGATGAGAGTAAACAAGGTAATTATCTTCGCCCTGCTAGCGATGTTGTCTGCGCCTGCCGCATTGCAGGCGCAGACTGCGACGGCATCCACAGCCGCTGCCGGATTTCCCGTTGGTCTTGGACCAGAGGGCGTGGCTACTGATGGCGCGAGCGTGTTCGTCACTAATCAGTTCAGCAACACCGTAACAAGGCTGCGCGTAAGTGACGGGAGCGTGGTTGGCACGTACGCCGTTGGTCATCGTCCGGTAGCAGTGGCATTCGATGGCGCGTTCTTCTGGGTAGCAAACTATCTCAGCAACAACGTCATGAAACTCGACACTAGTGGCGCTGTCGCCGGCATCTACGCGGTTGGCGATGGACCAGGCGGACTGCTCGCGACTAACGGCAACATCTGGGTTGCCAATCGTAATTCGGACACAGTGACGAAGCTGCGTGCTTCGGATGGATTGACGCTGGGAACATACGAAGTTGGCATGCGACCCATAAGCATGGCGACTGACGGCCAGCACATCTACGTCACGAATAACAACAGCGACACGGTTACGAAGTTGAATGCGTCGAATGGTGTTGTCGCCGGGACATTTGCGGTTGGCGACGGCCCGTTCGGTATCGCCTTTGATGGAAGCAGTTTGTGGGTGGCTAACTTTGGCAGCAGCAACGTGATGAAGTTGAGTTCTGATGGGATGCTGGCCGGCACTTACAAGGCGGGTGATGGACCGCTCGCCGCAGTTTTCAGTGAAGGCGTGATTTACGTCGTCAACAATGGTGGCGACAGTGTCACGAAGTTGGGTGTTGATGGCGTGAACCTTGGTTCGATTCCGGTTGGCCGCAGTCCGATCGGGCTCGCGGTATCCGGCTCGAGTCTTTGGGTGACGAACTCCGGCAGCAACACTGTCAGCAAACGCTAATTGGCCACAAAAAGGCACAGAAGGCGCAAAAATTTATTTGTGCCTTTTGTGCTTTTTGTGTCTTGTGTTATTAGAGTTCGCATGGCAGAAAAACAGTTTGCAGGTCGCGTGGCGATCGTTACTGGAGGGACGCGCGGCATTGGACGGGCCATCGCGCTCGAATTAGCAAAACGTGGCGCCGATGTCGCTTTCAATTACGCGAAGAGTGCCGAGGCGGCGGAGAGTTTGAAAGCAGAGCTCGATGCTTTGGGTGTGCGCAGCTTGTCGGTGCAGTGCGATGTGGCGAGCACTGAGGCTGCGGCGGCGATGGTCCAGCAGGTGAAGGAAGCATTTGGACGCATCGATTTTCTCGTCAACAACGCGGGTATCACCCGCGACAATCTCATCCTGCGGATGAAAGAAGACGACTGGGATCAAGTGCTCAACACGAACCTGAAAGGCTCGTGGAATTTCGCGAAGGCGGCGTTGCGCACGATGCTGCGACAGGACACGGGTGGATCGATACTCAATATCTCGTCGATCAGTGGTGAAGTCGGAATGCCCGGACAGTCAAATTATTCAGCGTCGAAGGCCGGAATGGTTGGGCTCACGAAAGCTTTAGCGAAAGAGGTCGCGAGCAGGAAGGTCACCGTTAACGCGCTCGCACTCGGAATGGTCGCGACTGAGATGGCCGGTAAGCTTGATGAAACTTACCAGGCGAAGATTCGCGAGCAGATTCCGCTCGGTCGCTTCGCGGAGCCGGATGAAGTCGCCCGCATCGCGGCGTTTTTATTGTCAGATGATGCTCGTTATATAACCGGGCAAGTGATCCAGGTTGATGGCGGGTTGGCGATGTAATCCGTGTTACTTGATACTTTTCACATCAACGGGCTTAGTGAATAAATTTTCTGGAAATCTCTGGTTGTATTGCACTGACTCGTAGTTGATCCGCGAGGTCTGCTTACCGTTGACAAAGTGGTCGATGATCCAGGGCGCGCTAACACCGTCGACCTCGATGAATTTGAAGAGGTGATCCTCTTCAGTCATCCACACCATATCGCCGCTGTCCATATCTTTTCGCTCGCGCTTGTAAATGATCTTCGCCGGCAACCCGTCGCGCGCGCCAAACTCATACTCGATCCACCAATCATCCGGAAAAACCAGGCGAATCGTTTCGTTGCGCTTGCCAACACCGGCTTCGCGCCGGCCAACGTAAGTGATCTTGCCGCCGTCTTTTTTCCAGTAGCCCTTCAGCAGGTATTCAAGACTCGTGCGAATCGCCTGCTTAAAGTCCTCCACTTGTTTGGGCGTCTGGTCTGAAATCTTCTTTACGGCACCGTCAAAGAGCCACCCGGTGTCGCCGGTATTTGTCTGGATCGTGCGAATACCGGCACCGGTAAACTCCGTGCGCTCGCTATCCGGGTATGCGATGTAATCGAGAAAGCGTGCGGGGATCTGAGAGATGCCGTCTTTGAAAGTAGTGTAAAAGCCCCTGCCGATAACTGTTTGGACGCCAAGATACTTTTGCCCGCCGAGTGATTCGATCGCGCGATCGATGATCTGTTGGGATTTCTCGTCGACTGATGTCGAGGGGGCAGAGGCAGGGGACTGCGCAAAAAGTAAGGAAACTATTAACAGGAGGATCATGTTTTACAGGATAACAGGATTTGCAGGATTTACAGGATTCATCCGCGTGAATCCTGTAAATCCGTTCGATCCTGTCTAATTGAATTCGGGCTTGACGCTCTCGTCCGGCTTCACAACAACTTCACCATTCTCCACATCAACGCGGAAACGTGAAGCCGTCTTCCACAAACCCGTAATCGGAAGTTTCACTTTCTCGTCGATGGTTCGCTTCAGGAAGCGCGCACCGTAAGCCGTGTTGTAACCAGCCTCAGTGAGCTGATTCACTGCTGCTTCGGTAACCTCCACATACTTGCCTTGCCGTTCCATCTGCCGTCGCAGTTTCTCGAGGTAGAGTCTCGCGATCTGGCGAACCTCATCCATCGTCAACGGTGAGAACACGACAATCTCGTCGATGCGGTTCCTAAATTCCGGCGAGAAGCGTTGCTCCGAAGCCTTCATCACTTCGTTCTTCACGGCGCGGAAATCAGAAGCCGTCTTCGTGCCGAATCCCAGAGGCTTTTCAAACTTCTTGAAGTTCTCGGAGCCGAGGTTCGACGTCATGATGATGAT
>DATHTI010000156.1:0-4591 GCA_035463335.1 Pyrinomonadaceae bacterium
AATTAAGGTGCTGTTCGGTTTCATAAGCAGCAGTTGTATGAGTTGTAACACTCGTTACACTAGATTTCGGTTACTATACGCTCCCAATTTACAGGCGGCAAGACTCTGCCCGAAGAATCAATGTCATCTTTTGAAATTCTATAAATCTGTAAAACGACTGTCTCGCCTAATAGGCCCGACAACCCCTATTTGATACCATCCACCAGCAGTGCAGATCTCCGAAGAATTGCGGCGCCGTTTCGCCGAAGCGCAGCGCGTGCTCGTGTTGACGGGGGCAGGCGTCTCCGCGGAATCAGGCGTGCCGACGTTTCGCGGCGGCGGAAATACAGCGGTTTGGAAAGGCATGCGGTTCGACGTCATCTCGTCCGCGGAGATGGTTGAACGGGACCTGGCCGCAGTCTGGGAATGGTTCGATTACCGGCGCAATTTCATGGATTCAATCCTGCCTAACCCGGCGCACTACGAGATCGCGCGCTGGCAGGAACAGTTTCCGGAGCTCACACTCGCGACGCAAAACATCGACGGCCTGCACCAGAAAGCCGGCTCGCGCGACGTGATCGAGCTGCACGGCAACATCTGGCGCGCACGCTGCACCGCTTGCCGATCGTCGTACGATATGTCGAAAGCGCAGCGCCCTGATGCGTGTTGGGAGTGTGGAGATCGATTGCGGCCCGATGTGGTCCTGTTTGGAGAAATGCTACCACCGGGCGCGTTTGAGTTTGCGTCTGAACGAGCAGCGACATGTGACTTGTGTTTTGTGATCGGCACGTCGGCGCTGGTCTATCCGGCTGCGGGACTGCCGGAGATCGCGAAAGCCGCGGGCGCGTACGTTTGTGAAGTGAATCCCGAGCGCACACCGCTGTCAGATGTGTGCGACGAAGTGCTGATGGGCAAAGCCGGCGAGGTTCTGCCGTTGATTGGAAAATGAAGACTCTTTACTTCGACTGTTTCGCCGGCGCCAGCGGCGACATGATACTTGGCGCCACCGTTGCCGCGGGCGTTGATCCGAACTACCTGCGCGAACAACTCTCACTGCTTCCGGTCACGGGCTTCAGCGTCGAATTTGAGACAGCTAATCGCTCAGGCTTGAGTGCAACATACGCGCGCGTCGAGACAGCGCACGAACACAGCCACAGATCTCTCGCGGATATCAAGCAGATTATCCACGGATCAGATTTATCGAGCGCGGTGAAACAACGTGCGGTGCAGATCTTCACGCGCCTGGCTGAAGCGGAGGCGCGTGTTCACAACGAGCCGGTGGACAAGGTTCACTTTCATGAGGTCGGCGCGCTTGATGCAATTGTCGATGTGGTTGGCGCTGCTATTTGTTTCGACGCGCTTAAGATCGAGCGTTTCGTCAGCTCGCCACTGCACGTCGGCAGCGGCATGGTGAAGATGGCGCACGGGCAGTTCCCGGTACCACCGCCTGCCGTTACCGAGTTATTAAAAGGGGTGCCGTTTTACGCGACTGAGATCAAGGGCGAGCTGCTGACGCCGACTGGCGCCGCGATCATCACGACTGTTTGCAGCGACTATGGTCCAATTCCGCAAATGAAAACGGCGGCTACGGGCTACGGCGCCGGCACACGTGAGTATCCGGATTTTCCCAACGTCCTGCGCGTCATGCTCGGCGAGACTGAAGCGCAAACTGCAACTGACGAACGATGCTGGATGCTCGAAACGAATATCGACGACGCGTCGCCACAGATCATCGGGCACGTGATGGACCGCGTGTTCGTCCTCGGCGCGCTCGACTGTTTCTTCACGCCCGTGCAGATGAAGAAAAACCGTCCCGGCGTGTTGCTGTCAGTGCTTTGCACCAGTGATGTGAAAGAAGCCGTGATGAAGTTGCTGTTCACCGAGACGACGACGCTCGGCGTGCGCAGTTACGAAGTCGCGAGACGCGCGTTGCAACGCAGTATCGTGCGCGTGGAAACGCAGTATGGTCCGATCGATGTTAAAGTAGCGCACCTGGATGGGCGCGTGGTAAACGAGATGCCGGAGTTTGAGCAGTGCCGCGAGGCGGCGGCAAAGGCGAACGTCCCGGTGAAAATTGTGGAAGATGCGGCGCGCGTGGCTGTCGCAAAACTTCACCACGGATGACACAGATGAAACCAGTAGATTTAGAACTGATCGCGCAGGGTGTGCGCTTGATTCTCGAAGGTATTGGTGAAGACCTGGACCGCGCGGGCTTGCAGGGAACTCCGCAGCGCGTCGCGGAGATGTATGCCGAATTGACTTCCGGCATGCGTGAGGATCCGGCGCAGCACGTGATTCCGCTGCCGGGCGACAAGCACGATGAAATGGTGATTGTAAAAGACATCAGCATTGCTTCGTTGTGCGAGCATCACCTCGCGCCGTTTGTCGGTCGCTGTCATATCGCCTACATTCCGAAGGGTGGCCGCATTCTCGGGATTTCGAAGCTGGCACGACTCTCGGAGACTTTCTCGCGTCGCTTACAACTTCAGGAGAGACTAACTACTGACATTGCCAACACGTTGTTCGAAGGTCTGAGGCCACTCGGCGTGATGGTCGTGATCGAAGCCGAGCATACGTGCATGACGTTGCGCGGCGTGAGAAAGGCCGATTCGAAGACGGTGACTTCGGCGGTGCTCGGGGGCTTCCGCTCCGACCCGCGCACACGAGCCGAAGCAATGGCACTGATCAAAGGAAAGACTTATTAGCCACAAAAAGGCACAAGAACACACAAAAGATCAAAATCAATCAGTGAAAGCATTCGTTGTCTGGAGATGAACACTTTCTACGTCACTACACCAATCTACTACGCTAACAGTCTTCCGCATCTCGGCCATCTCTACACGATGATCGTGGGAGACACGCTCGCGCGTGCGAAGAAACAACGCGGTATCGAAACTTACTTCCTGACGGGCACCGACGAACACGGTATAAACATCGAGCGCGCCGCTCAGAAGGCCGGGCGCACGCCGAAAGAACAAGCCGATTACGTTGTCAGTTACTACAAGAAGATGACGAGCGAGTTTGGTCTCGACACCGAGCACGGCGGCTACGACATTTTCATGCGCACCACTGAGCCGTTTCACTACCAGGGCGTCGGCAAGCTCTGGCGTAGTATCTCGAAGGCAAAGACGCCCAAAGGGAACGACGCGATCTACAAGGGCCACTACGAAGGCTGGTTTTGCGCCGCGTGCGCTGAATACAAAACTGAAGACGAGTATCAGAAACCAAAGAACGAAGGCGATCCGCCGGTGTGCCTGGTTCACGAAACGCCGCTCGATCGCGTGTCGGAAGAGAGTTACTTCTTTCGACTTTCCGATTACGACGAAGCCCTCTTGTCAGTGATGGAAAGCCGTCCTGATTTCGTGAGACCAGACTACCGGCGAAACGAAGTGATTAGCTTTGTGCGTGGCGGGCTTCAGGATCTTTCCGTGAGTCGTCTGAAGACTTCGGTGAGCTGGGGCGTGCCCGTGCCGGACGATCCGGCGCACACGATGTACGTCTGGTTCGACGCCCTCACGAATTACATCACCGCGATTGGCTTCGGAAATGAAGAGCGACAGAAGGCGGTCGGCTTTGAGAAGTTCTGGCCCGCGCTGCATCTCGTCGGTAAAGACATCCTGCGTTTTCACGCGGTCTACTGGCCGGCGTTTCTACTCGCTGCGGACATCGAGTTGCCGCGCGCGATCGTGGCCCACGGCATGTGGCTCGATCCGAACGGCCGCAAGATGTCGAAAACGCTCGGCAACATAATCGAGCTCGATGTGTTGCACAAGTATTTTTCGAACGATGCGATTCGCTACTTCTGCCTGCGCGGGATGGTCTTCGGACAGGACGGACGTTTTGGTTATGAGGCGCTCATCGATCGCGCGAACAGTGATCTGGCGAGTGGCTGGGGCAATCTGTCGAGCCGCACGCTCACGATGATTGCGCGTTACTGCGATTCGCGTATTCCGTCGGGTTTGATTCCGGAAGACAAGCTGCTACTCGCGAAGCGCACGGGTGTCGATACGGATGAGACGACTGTTGCGGGTTTTATCGAGCACGCGCGCGATCAGTTTGTGCAACATTTCGATAATCTTGCGTTCAGCAAAGCACTCGAGACGGCGTGGTCGGTTGTGGCACGCGTCGATAAGATGATCACCGACGCGAAGCCGTGGGATCTCGCGAAGGATGAGAACCAGAAGCAGACGCTCGGAGTCGTGTTGTATCGTGCGGCGGAGTCGTTGCGATGGTTGAGTGTGCTGCTTTATCCGGTTATGCCGGAAGCGAGCCTCGCGATTTGGAAGCAGTTAGGGCTCGACGGCTCGCCCGCGCAAATGGATCCGGCGCAGCTCAAGTGGGGGGAGCTGAAGGAAGGTTCTAAGATTGGGGAAGTTCAGCCGGTGTTTCCGCGCATGGACAAAGCCAAAATCATGTCAGAGATCACTTCAGGCCCGGCGACTCCAGCAGAGCCGAGTGCTCCAGTTGTACACGCAACTCAGGCGGATGCAGTCGGCGTGACGAGTTTCATCGAGATCGACGACTTCGCGAAGGTTGATCTCCGCGTGGGCCAGGTTCTGTCTGCTGAGCGTGTGCCGAAAGCCGACAAGCTCCTGCTGTTGAAAGTCGATCT
>DATHTI010000157.1:0-6215 GCA_035463335.1 Pyrinomonadaceae bacterium
GAGCAGTGCATCAGCGACTCGAAACTCATATCCAGGCTTGATTGTCAGACTCGCCACACCGCGGCCAGCGACCACCTCGCCGCGTTCATTTGCAGAAGATTCGAGCGCGCGCATCGTAGTGGTTCCAACTACGATCACGCGGCCGCTACTGGCGCGGCCGTCGTTAATCCTTTGTGCTGCGGCTTCGGAGATCTCGTAATGTTCGCTGCTGACTGAATGTTGGTCCACATCGTCAACGCGAACTGGCTCAAACGTTCCGTAGCCGACGTGCAGCGTGACTTCTGCAAGCGAGGCAATCTTCGCAACCTCATCCAGCATTTCAGGCGTGAAATGCAGACCAGCAGTCGGCGCCGCGATCGCGCCGCGCTGTTTCGAGTAGACCGTTTGATATCGTTCGCGATCCGCGCTCGAAACACCCGCCGGGCGCTTGATGTATGGCGGCAACGGCGTCGATCCAATCTCCGCGAGAACCTCGTGAAACAAGCCTTCACAATGAAACCGCACACGACGCAACTCTGGTCCGGGTTCGTCGAGTAGCTCCGCGATCAACCGGCCCTCGCCGAAGATCGCACGTGATCCTCTTTTCAAACGCCCACCGGGACGCACGAGCGCTTCCCAAACATCTGATTCGAGCTCGCGTACGAGAAAGATCTCGACCTGTCCGCCTGACTCCTCACGACGCCCGAGCAGACGCGCGGGAATTACTCGCGAGTTGTTTACGACCACCACATCGTTCGGCCGCAAATAGCGTGTGAGCTCTTTAAAACTCGAATCAGCCCACGACTGCTTGCCGCGATCCAGCACGAGCATGCGCGAAGCATCACGTTGGTCCAGCGGTGTCTGTGCAATCAACTCCGCCGGCAACTCATAATCGAAATCCGCGATTCTCATCCGTGTTTATCTGTGGCGACAGGATGCTCGTAATGGAAGACGGCGGTGAGTTGTGCGCCGAAGAGCAGGATCAAACTCGAGACATAGCTCCACGTGAGAACGGCTACGACCGCACCCACCGAACCATAAACCTGATCGTAGTGAAAGTAGTGAAGGCTCAAAGCAAAGATGTACTTCGCGATTTCCCATAGCAGTCCCGCGAGGAACGCGCCCGGCAGGGTGTCTCGCAAAGTGACTTCCGCCTTCGGCATAAATCGGTATACGAGCACGAAGAGCGCCACCGTGACCAGATAGCTGACAGCAGCGAACAGAACTTGCCAAAAGGCGCTGCCGACTGATGCCAGCAACGTGTATCGCTCGATCTGCCGTGGCGAGAAACGGTTGGCCATCTCGCGAAGCGCAACCAGTAAAGAAGTCCCCAGAACAGAAGCTGCCAGCAGTAATCCAACGAGCCCGACCATTCCAATCGTGAGTGCACGGCCGTGTAAAAAGGTTCTCGAGCTGGCTTTCCAGATGCGATTGAGTGCGCGCTCGATCACGGCAAACACCCACGAGCCAGCCCACAATACAAGGATGATGCAGGTGATGATTGCGCCGACGCCGATATCGGAGAATGCTTCGATCGTTTGGCGCAGGAACCTGCCCGAGCCGGGATAAACGTCGACTGCGTGTGTCAGCAGTTGACTGCCGGCGGCGAGTTTGTTGCTGAGCGCGAACATCAGTAGCAGGGCAGGAAAGAGCGCCATGAGGCCGAAGTAACTCATCGCTGCTGAAGACGTGAAGAGATCGTTTTCGTGGAACTGGTGCAGCGAGTGGCCGAGCATCGATCTCCACGGCGAGCGGTTTCGCACGCCGAATGAATCACGGGAAAATGAAAGCCAGCGCTTCATTAATATTTAGCCGCGGATGAACGCGGATTAACGCAGATTCAGCGGGGGTCGAACAGGCTGGGTATTTTTGAGCCGGGGGTCTTAATACCGAAGTGTTCGTACGCGAGCGGTGTCGCCAGGCGCCCGCGCGGCGTCCGATCCAGAAATCCAATCTGTATCAAATACGGTTCAATAATCTCCTCGATTGAATCTTTCTCTTCGTGAATCGACGCGGAAATCGTTCCCAGTCCGACTGGTCCACCATTGAACTTCTCGATGATCGTCAACAACAGCTTGCGATCCATTTCGTCGAGCCCGTACGTATCGACTTCCATGCGATTCAGTGCATCGTTTGCAACTGCCTGATTGATGCGCCCGTCATAATCGACTTCAGCATAATCACGCACACGACGCAGCAGTCGATTAACGATACGCGGTGTGCCGCGCGCGCGTCGCGCGACTTCACGCGCACCTTCGTTGTCGATCTCGACACCGAGAATCTCCGCCGATCGTTTGCAGATCACTTCGAGATCCTCGTGCGGGTAGAAGTCGAGATGAAAGACGATGCCGAAACGACCACGCAGCGGCGCCGTGATCAAACCGGCTCGCGTCGTGGCACCGATGAGCGTGAACTTCGGCAGCTCGAGTTTGATCGACCGAGCTGCGGCGCCCTGACCAATCAATAGATCGAGTTGGTAATCTTCCATCGCCGGGTAAAGTTTTTCCTCGAGCGCCGGCAGCAGTCGATGGATCTCGTCGATGAAGAGAACGTCGCCTTCCTGAAGGTTGGTCAGCAAAGCCGCGATGTCGCCCGCTTTCTCGATTGCGGGTCCAGCGGTTGAGCGTAGCTCCGCGCCCATCTCGTTCGCGATGATATTTGCGAGCGTGGTCTTGCCTAAACCCGGTGGTCCGGTGAGCAGCACGTGGTCCAGCGCTTCGCGACGATTGCGCGCGGCTTTCATGTAGACGCGCAGGTTCTCCTTGACCTGACGCTGGCCGATGTATTCGTCGATACGAGTCGGGCGCAGCGTGAGATCGAGTTGGCGATCCTCGTCGCTGGCGAAACTGTCTTTCACGCGCGCTGATATTGACTCAGGAGGCATGGTGTTTTCAAACCCTTGCGAGTTTCTTCAGACTGCGTCTCAGGATCGACTCAACGGTGACGTCGCCGCCTTCGCCGAGTGCGTTATCGATCGCCTTTTCTGCTGCCGAACGTTGATAGCCGAGGTTGATCAGGGCCGAGAGCGCGTCGCCGCGGACCGTGTCTTCGGAAGATACGTAGACAGCTTCAGGTCTTGTTCCCGCTTGCTCTGCAACCTGCGCCTGCGACATCTGGATCATCTTGTCGCGCAGGTCCACGACGAGTCGTTCAGCAGTTTTTCTTCCGATCCCGGGGATCTGCGTGAGACGCCCTAAGTTATTCGATTTGATCGACTCGATCAGATCGTCCGTCTTCCCGTGAGAAAGAAGCGCGATGCCTAATTTCGGACCAACGCCACTGACTGAGATGAAATGCACGAACAGCTTCCGCTCGCTGGCGGTCTTGAATCCGTAGAGCTGCAACGCGTCTTCTTTTACATGAGTGTAAATAAGAAGCTCGACTTTTGATTTCTCGTCATCGAGGTCGTAGAACGTCGAGAGGGGAATCGTCACGTCGTAACCGACGCCGCCTACATCGACGATCACCTGGTTTGGCTCTTTGGAAAGCAGTGTGCCGCTGAGATGCGCAATCATGCGGGCGGGATTGTAACAAAGGCACACCTAAGAGAGTAAAGGTACACCTAAGGGAGTAAAGGTGCACCTATATGACTAACACCCCTATATGACCTATTCGAGCTATAGCGCTATACTGATTGCGCGCATGAAGTCCGAGAAGATATCAGAACTAACAACGAGTCGCTTGAGTGTTTACCTTCGTTGCCTCAATGCGCTTCACTCCGCTGGAATCAAGACCATCTCATCGCAGGCGCTGGCCGAGCAGTTCAATCTCAACTCGGCCCAGATCAGAAAAGATCTTGGTTACTTCGGCGAGTTTGGCGTGCGTGGTGTCGGTTACTACGTCGACGATCTGCGCGAGCACATCACGAAGATACTAGGACTGGACACGCCGCATCGCGTCGGCATCGTGGGCGCCGGCCGTTTGGGTACGGCACTCGCGAACTACAATGGTTTCGACAAGTCAAACTTTACGGTGGTCGCGCTGTTTGATAACGATCGACAAAAGATCGGCCGCAGGATTGGCGATGCGAAGCTGCCGGTGCATGACGTTGACGAGATCTCGAACATCATTCGCGCGGAAGCGATCGACGTGATGGTGATCGCGGTGCCTGCTAAAGCCGCGCAAAGAGTTCTCAATCAGATCACGTCGGCAGGTATTAAAGCGGTGCTGAACTTTGCGCCAGCTTCGTTGATCTCGCGACGCGGAGTGAAAGTCAAAACAGTTGATCTGACGACGTCGTTGGAGTCGCTGTCGTATTTTTTATCGCAGCCTTCAAACAGCACGGTCACGAAACCGCGACGGAGAACT
Organism: Pyrinomonadaceae bacterium; assembly: GCA_035463335.1. GTDB lineage: Bacteria > Acidobacteriota > Blastocatellia > Pyrinomonadales > Pyrinomonadaceae > PSRF01. The sequence continues at coordinate 4,288 of DATHTI010000157.1, forward strand.
TCACAAAAACAGACATGGATGAGCAAACAGCCAAACGAGATCTGATCCGGGTTTGCCACCTGATGTACGAGCGGAGCTATGTCGTCTCGTCTGACGGCAACGTGAGCGTGCAACTCGACGACGGCCGCATTCTCGCGACGCCGACAATGACGTGCAAAGGACGAATGACCGAGGATCTGATCGCGATCACGGATCTCGAAGGCAAAGCACTCAACGAGCGCAAAGCATCGAGCGAGCTCGCCATGCATCTTTTGATCTATCGCGAGCGTCCGGACGTGAAAGCTGTTTGCCATGCACATCCACCGCACGGGACCGCGTTCGCGGTCGCCGGTCTCGCGATCGATCAGCCGATTCTTTCGGAAGTGATACTGACGCTCGGCTGTGTGCCGCTTGCTGCGTACGGCACTCCATCAACGGAAGAGCTCACGCAGGAGATGCAGCCATTCGTGCAACATCACAACGCGCTCTTGATGGCTAATCACGGCGCTGTTGCTTACGGTGCAGACCTTTGGCAAGCGTGGGACCGTCTCGAGACGCTGGAACACACAGCGAAGATCGCGATCCTGTCGCGCATCCTCGGCGGCTCGAAAAATCTGCCCGCCGATGCGATCGAAAAGCTGATCAACGTCCGCGAGAAAGCCGGCTATCTCGGCGAGTCAGCGCGAGGACAGGCTTGCGGTTATCTAAATCCTTCGGAAAACGGTGATACAAAGATTTCGTTGACACGCGAAGAGCTGGTTGAATTGTTAAGTCAGGCAGTAAATGGTAATAATCCGTTGTAATCCGTGTAATCTGTGGTTAAAAACTTCTTTAGGAGCATCTGAATGCAAGAAGCACTCGGAATGGTTGAAACAAAAGGCCTCGTCGCCATGATCGAAGCCGCCGACGCGATGGTGAAGGCCGCGAACGTCACGCTCGTCGGTTACGAAAAGATCGGCGCCGGCTTTGTGACTGCGATCGTGCGTGGTGATGTGGCTGCCGTGAAAGCCGCGACTGATGCAGGCGCGGCTGCCGCACGACGTGTTGGCGAGCTCGTCAGCGTACACGTAATTCCTCGTCCGCATGGCAGTGTCGACGAGACCCTTCCCATCGGCCTCGACCGATAACCAGCATGATCATTGCTCGCATCCTCGGGACTGTTGTCGCCACGCAGAAAGACGAACGGTTGAGCGGAAAGAAGTTGCTGATCGTGAGACCGATCAATGTAGACGGCAGCGACACCACCGGCTACGTGGTTGCGGTTGACACAGTGGGCGCCGGATTTCATGAGCGTGTGCTGGTTGTTGCCGGATCGAGTGCGCGCCTGGCCCAGGGGATGAAAGACGTGCCTGTTGATGCGGCGATCGTCGGAGTAATTGACACCGTTGACGTGGTCCAGGATTGATATGCAACTCGCGCGCGTCATCGGCACAGTCGTGGCCACAGTCAAGAACGATTCGCTCGAAGGACGAAAGCTGTTGATCGTGCAGACTCTCAACTGGAAGCTCGAGCCGTCAGGTAAACCGATGGTGGCTGTCGACGCGGTTGGAGCGGGCATTGGAGAGCTGGTGTTCTGGTGTCGCGGCAAGGAAGCGAGTTTCCCGTTCAAACGCGAAGACACGCCGACTGATTGCACGATCATCGGCATCGTCGATTCGGAGCAGCACGTAACCAGATGATTCTCGCACGCGTGATCGGCAACGTCGTGGCAACGCAAAAGAACCACCGCTATGAGAATGCGCGTGTGATGTTGTGCCAGCAGATCACTCCGGAAGGCGAGGAGACGAGTTATTCAGTGCTCGCGCTTGATTCGGTTGATGCGGGTGTTGGCGATACGGTGCTGATCGTGCAGGAAGGCTGGAGCGCGTCGACTGCGGCGACAGGGAAGGCTGGAGCAGCGATCGATTCCGCGATTGTCGGGGTGGTTGATCGGATCGATCTGTTAGAGG
>DATHTI010000158.1:0-2676 GCA_035463335.1 Pyrinomonadaceae bacterium
TAAACTACGGTCACTTGCAGCAGGAGCGATAACAACACCGCACCCCACAGCCACTTGTTAGAAAACAATCCGGCAAATGCACTACGCTCATCTGAGCGCGCATTTAAGACGTTGAAGAGCGAAAAGAACACGAGGGTAGTAAAAGCCATTGTTTGCGCGTAACGCATGTTGCCTGAACCCTCGATCAAACCACCCGGCAAGCTGGCGTCCAGTACGAGCAGCGTCCCTGCTGCCGTGACCGCGCCGACTAAGATGATGCCCGCCCACATTCTGCGTGTAACCACTCCTTCAGTGCGCGGGCGCGGCGGTTTTTGCATGAGTCCTGCTTCAGCCGTATCGACGCCGAGTGCAAGCGCCGGCGCACCGTCCGTTACGAGGTTGATCCATAGGATCTGCGTTGCCAGCAGCGGCAGGACCACGCCGCCGCTACCCTGGGCCGTCAGCCCGATCGCGTCGGCCAACAGCACGCCGAAGAACATCGTCATTACTTCGCCAATGTTCGACGAAAGCAGGTAACGCAGAAACTTCCGGATGTTGGAGAAGATGGCACGCCCCTCTTCTACTGCCGCTACGATGGTGGCGAAATTGTCGTCCGCCAACACTATGTCGGCTGCTTCCCTCGAAACGTCCGTGCCCGTGATGCCCATCGCTATGCCGATATCGGCAGTCTTCAAAGCAGGCGCATCGTTAACGCCATCGCCCGTCATCGCTACGATTGCGCCATTGCGCTGTAACGCATTCACGATCCGCAGCTTGTGTCCGGGGTTCACGCGCGCGTAGACCGACACTTCTTGAACTGTCAGCTCCAGTGTCTCGTCCGTCATGGTCTCCAACTCCGTCCCCGTGACGGCCTTCCCGTTTTCAGCGATGCCGAGCTCTTCGGCAATGACGGCGGCGGTCTTCGGATGATCGCCCGTAATCATTATCGAGCGAATGCCCGCCGCTTTGGCGCGCAGAACTGCCGTTCTCGCCTCCTCGCGCGGCGGATCAATCATGCCGATCAATCCCAGTAAGACGAGTTCTTTCTCGATCCGTTCATCGATCTCCTCGCTCTTGAAGGCGTCTTTCGGCAGCGAGCGGAACGCGACTCCGAGCGTGCGTAGAGCTTCGCCGGCCAGCTCGTCTTCAATCTTCAAAATCTCTGTTCGACGATCCGGCGTCAGCGGTCTGCTTTCACTTCCGACAAGCTCGTGCGAACAGCGATTAAGCAAAACGTCTGGTGCGCCTTTAGTGAAAGCGAGCAGGCGCTCATGCCTCTCGGAGTCCGTATGGACCGTGCTCATCAATTTGCGATCAGATGAGAAGGGGACCTCTGCGATGCGTGCGAAACGGGCATCCTGACATTCGTCTTCCAGTCCGGCTTTGCGCGCCGCGACGATTAGCGCGCCTTCGGTCGGGTCTCCCTGTACGGTCCAGCGCTCGCCACGCTCTTGCAACACGGCGTTGTTAGCGCGGTCTGCGGCCGAAAGCGCCCTCACCATCTCTAACCGGAGTGGACCATCGATCTCTCCTCCTCCTTCTTTACGAACTTCACCTTCAGGATCGTAACCCGTGCCGCTCAAACTCACGCGCCCGCTCGCCGTGACGACGACGCGCACCGTCATTTCATTCTTTGTGAGTGTTCCGGTTTTGTCCGAGGCAATCACGTTTGCCGAACCGAGAGTCTCGACGGCTGCGAGGTGTCGCACGATGGCGTTTCTGCGCGCCATCCGTTGCACGCCGAGCGAGAGAACTGCGGTGACCACTGCGGGTAAGCCTTCAGGCACTGCCGCAACTGCGAGCGCTACCCCTAAAATGAGGACGTCAAAAATGCCGGAGAATCCGCGCACGTCTTCGACGAGCAGGATCGTTGCGATCATCACGACGGCGATCACCGTGACGATGATGCCGAGAAGTTTGCCCGTGCGGGCGAGCTCTTTTTGTAACGGTGTGATCTCCTCCGGCGATTCTTTCAGCAGTCCGGCGATCAATCCCGTCTGTGTTTGCATGCCGGTCGCCGTAACCACTGCTTTTCCGCGTCCGTACGTGGCCGCCGTGCCGCTGAAGATCATGTTGTGGCGGTCGCCAAGTCCCACGTCTCCAGTAATCGGTTCTGCATCTTTTGCGACTGGCAGGCTCTCACCGGTCAACGCGGCTTCCGCTGTTTGCAGGGCTGTAGATTGAAGCACGCGGGCGTCTGCGGGAATGGTGTCGCCCTCTTCGATAAGAATGATGTCGCCGGGTACGAGCTCAGCCGCTGCGATGTTTTGCCGAACACCATCGCGAATGACATTAGCGTGTGCTGCTGACAACTGCTGCAATGCCGCCAGCGCTTGCTCCGCCCGCGACCCTTGAATGTGGCCCATGATTGCATTGAGCAGAACGATGGCAAAGATCGCCATTGCTTCATAGGGCAAGGCCGACTCTCGCTCAAACAGCCATAAACCTGCTGAAATCGAAGTTGCGATGAGGAGCAGAATGACGAGCGGATCCTGGAACTGCTTGAGAAACTTTTTCCATGCCGGCACCGGCTTTTCCGCCGTTAACTCGTTCGGGCCGAACTTTTCGCGCCGCGCCTGTACTTCCGCCTGGCTCAAGCCTGACCGTGGATCGGTATCAAGCGCAGCCAGGACTTCATCAGGCCGCTGCTGGTAAGCTTCGGTTGCTTTGCTTTGGACTTTAGCGGCGCTCATAACT
>DATHTI010000159.1:0-2637 GCA_035463335.1 Pyrinomonadaceae bacterium
CGATGTCTCTAAACAAAATCTTGCGAGTTCTGTTGGTGGCGAGTATCGCGGTCGGACTTACACTTGCCGTCACGCGCACTCTGCATGACGCTCCGGCAAAACCAATTCACGCGCCCGAGCCTCCGAAAGATGAAGACGCGCGGCTACAGGCAGTCGCCGAAACCACACTCGCCGCACGCGAAGGCGCGGTTATTGTCCTCGATCCCCAATCCGGCCGTGTGCGAGCCGTAGTCAACCCGGAGCTCGCTTTCAAGAGCGCGTTTCCGCCAGGCTCCACAATCAAACCTTTCACCACTCTCGGCGCGCTGCGTGCCGGCATAATCAAAGAAGACACCCGCATCCGCTGCCGAGGGAAACACAAACGCGAAGACGTCGTCGACGCGTGTGTCCATCCGCCAAGGCTGCCGCCCTTCACTCCCGCTGAAGCAGTGGCGTATTCCTGCAATTACTTCTTCGCTACGATTGGAGAACGCCTCGAGCAAGAAAAGTTTACAAACATGCTCACCGAGTTTGGATTCGGCCAACCAACAGGGATCGAAAGCCCGACCGAGTCGGCCGGTGTGCTGGCGCGCGGCAGCCTGCAACTACAGAGTGCTCTCGGCGAAGGTCCGTTTGTTCAAGTCACTCCCGTACAGTTGGCAACCGCGTACGCAGCACTCTTCAACGGCGGCGCACTGCTGAAGCCAAACTACGACGGCGTCCGCAAAGTTCGCGCGCAGCTCCGCATCGACGATAAAGAGCGGTCGATGCTGCTTGAAGGAATGCGCGGCGCAGTTTCCTTCGGCACGGCCGAAAAGGCAGACCTCGATTCCCTTCCCGTTTACGTCATCGGTAAGACAGGGACTTCAACCCAGCTCGGTGGCTTTCGCTCGCAAGGCTGGTTCGCCGGCATCGCGTTCAAACGTGACCCCGAACCAGCGAATGCGCAGCTCCTCGTTGTTGTTTACCTGAAGAATGCACATGGCTCTGATGCAGCAGAGTTGGCGCGACCAATCTTCGAAGAGTTTGCCGGCAAGCGCGACACGAACAAAGACACGACGGCCATCTCCGTGCACCAGGTTTCAGAAAACATCACAAAGCGAATGCCATTGGAAGAGTATGTACTTCAAGTCGTCGCCAGCGAAGCAAGTGTTGAAGATCAACCCGAAGCACTCAAGGCGCTCGCAATCACGGCTCGCACTTACGCATTGAAAAATCTGGGACGCCACAAAGAACAGGGTTACGACTTCTGTAGCACCACGCACTGTCAACGCTTCGAATCAGAGGTCTTGCGACCTTCATTGGCTGCCGCAGTCAAAGAGACTGCCGGACTCGTGCTGCGCAGCGATAAAGATCAGATCGTCGATGCATATTTCAGCGCTTCATGTGGTGGTACTACGGCTAACATAAACACGCTCTGGGGCGGCGACGCGCCTGCATACCTGCGCGGCGTTCGCGACGACTACTGCAACACCGGCGCGCATTATCGCTGGACTGACGTGATCGACTCAGCTCGTCTGGCAAACGCGTTGCGCAGCGATCCACGGACAGATGTCGGTCAAAACATTCGCAACGTGTCCGTCACCCGGTACGATCAAACGGGACGCGCTGAGCTCGTCTCGATCGCCGGAGATCGACGAAAGATCATAAATGGTTGGGAATTCAAGCTGATCGTTGGCCGGGCGCTTGGTTGGAACGTTTTGAAAAGCTCGCGCTTCAACGCGTCGCGATCTGGATCGCAATTTGTATTTCGCGGCGGTGGCTTCGGACACGGTCTCGGTCTATGCCAGGAAGGCTCGCACGTGATGGCCCAACGCGGACAATCGTACCAGCAGATTCTCGCGCACTACTTTCCCGGCACGACCACGGAACCGAGCGCCGTAGCGCCCGGTGAGCGCCAATCAAGAGCAACTTCGCATTTTCGTTTAGTACATCCTCGAACACTCGAACCACGCGACGCTGAGTATGTACTTAGCCTGCTTGAATCAACTCGCAGTGATCTGCTGCGACGTGTCTCGGCGGCGGGAATTGAGCCTCGTTTTCCGAACCTCGAGGTCGTCGTCAACGAGACCACGGGCGATTTCGTGGGCCGCACCGGCCTGCCCGCCTGGGCTGCCGCCGCAACGAGGCGCAACACCGTGGAGCTGCAACCGCTGAAACTTCTGAAACAACGCCGGATTCTCGAAACAACCGTGCGCCACGAGCTCGTACACGTGATGATTGACGCGATCGGCGGCGGTCAAACGCCTCGCTGGCTTACTGAAGGGATGGCAGTCTACGTCGCCGGTGAAGGACGCTTGATGGAAAGCCCCCAGCAGATGAATTCAATGTCGCCGGCAACTATCGAACAGGCGCTCGCCGGAGCCAAATCAGCTACCGACATGCGCAACGCTTACGCGGCCGCTTACAATCTGGTGAAACAACTGATCCGTAGCGAAGGTGAGCAAAAAGTTTGGAAAAGAGTGGCCGATCGCAGCTATAGTGTTTAGGTCTGATTTAGCCACAAAAGGCACAAAAACTATTTTGCGTCTTTTGTGCCTTTTCGCGGCTAAAACAAAACTAAAGGTTTGACTCCCATGAAATATATTCGCCTGACCGCAGCCACCTTGCTGCTCCTTATCACCCTCACCGCTACGACAGCCGCACAGCAAAAACGAC
>DATHTI010000160.1:0-4034 GCA_035463335.1 Pyrinomonadaceae bacterium
CCTCACCCATTGCTACAACCTTCATCCTTCGCAGAATCTTCGCCAGCTCGATACGCCCGCGATTGATTCGCGACTTGACCGATCCTTCCGGAATCTTCAGGAGGTCGACGATCTCCTGATAACTGAGCTCTTCGATATCTCTAAGTATCACACACGTTCGTAAATCGGGTGACAGTTTGTCGATGCCCGCCTGCACCTGCGCGCCAAGCTCACGGCGCTCCATCTCTTTTTGGACGGAGTTTGTCCGCGTGTGGAGGTGATAACTGTGGTCGGCGAGATCGTCAGCGAGGTTATCGTGCGGTGTGCGTTGGCGCTTGCGGTAATCGTCGATAATGAGGTTACGCGCGAGACGCATCAACCAGTTCTGTAAATCACCCTGCTTAGGGTCGTATTGATCCAAAGAACGATAAACCCTAACGAAAACTTCCTGAGTCAGATCTTCTGCGGTGTCGGAACGGGAGGTAAATCGGTATGCGAGGTTGTAAATGCGGCGGGAATAGTTTTGCACAATCTCTTCCCACGCCGCGCCGTCGCCTGCGCGACACCTGCGAACCAGCTCCGCTCCTTCACTAACGGCCAACGCCTTAACAGCTCCCACTGTATCCTCTCCAGGTACCTGTAGGTCGAATCGTTTACGACAGGTGCCAAACTAAAGTTCAGGTTAAGTTTGCCACAAAAAGGCACAAAGCATACAGCTACAAAAGGCACAAAAGCACAAAATACTTAGCGGACAAAATCAATTTTTTCGTTTTGTGCTTTTTGTGCCTTTTGTAGCTGTATGCTTCGGACGTTGCCGTAGCTGCGTTCATGTAGTAGGCTGTGCGGCCGGCCCAACATGTTGTGGTTTGGCCTACCTGACTCAGATGTCGACCGCCCAGAGCTATCGCAAATACATTGAATTCGCTGTTCTCTGTCTACTCGCCACGGCGCTTCTGTGGTGGTTCGGCCGTAATCTAGATTGGGCGGAGGTCGGCCACGCGCTGCGCGACTCGGATCCGTACCTCCTCGCCGCAGCCGTCGTGATCATCTGCGTGGCGTATCTTTTCCGGGCTTTTCGCTGGGCCGCGTTGCTAAAACCACTGAGCGCCGCACGCTTTTCCGACTTGTTTGCCGCCACGACGATCGGTTTTAGCGGGGTCTTTCTGATTGGACGAGCTGGCGAGTTCGTCCGGCCCGTCGTGCTTTCGATGCGCGATCCACGGGTCAGGCCGAGCGCTTCACTCGTCACGATCCTGGTCGAACGGATCTATGACATGAGCGCTGTTGCACTCATGTTCGCCATCAACCTGATCTGGTTCAAACCGCCTTTTGCTCTCGACGTCTCGTTCGAAAGAGTTCGCATCGCAGGCTGGGGACTCCTCGGCGCGACGATACTCGGCATCGTGTTTCTCGTCTGGTTCAGAGCTAAATCAGCGCTCGTGATCGACCTCCTCGAGCGCCTGTTCGCGCGCTTGCGGTTCATACCGCGAAAGCTAACCAAACTCGTCCTGCGCCTGTTTGAACAACTCGCACAGGCGTTGCGCGTGCTCGTGAATCTGACGGAGCTATTCGAGACGATCGGCTGGACAGCCCTCGTATGGTTTGGAATCGCCGCGGCGAATCTTCTGGTTATGCGGGCTTTCCATGTTCCCGTCGGATTTGGGGAAACGATCTTCGTGCTGGGTTGGTCACTCGTCGGCTCGCTCGTGCCGACACCGGGCGGCGCTGCTGGCGCTTTTCATGCTGCGACAGCAGCGGGTCTTTTGTTTCTCGGAATCCAGAAAGAAACCGCCGCGGCGTTATCGATTGTTCTTCATCTCGTCGACTTTGGTCCCGCACTTCTATTCGGAATTTTTTATTTGATCCGGGGGGATTTGAGCTTAGCAAAACTGCGCACGATGATTTCACCCGAACCATCGTAGGGCGATACGCAGTCGCCCGACGAATTCCCGGAAAGGGGTTCAACTTATATGAAGTGTCCATTCTGCGCGTATCTCGAAGACAAGGTTGTCGACTCGCGCGAATCGCGTGAAGGCGATGCCATTCGCCGTAGACGCGAATGTCTCCGGTGTGAGCGAAGGTTTACGTCGTACGAACGCATCGACGAGATACCCTACATGGTCGTGAAGAAAGACGGCCGCCGCGAAACGTTCGATCGCAACAAGGTCATGGCCGGCTTGTTGCGCGCTTGCGAAAAACGACCCGTGCCTTCGGCGAAACTTGATAGTATCGTCAACGCCATCGAAAAGTACGTGCAGGAATCCCCCGAGCGCGAGCGCCCAACCAGCAAGATCGGCGAGATGATCATGCGACGCTTGAAAGAACTCGACAAAGTCGCATATGTTCGTTTTGCTTCTGTGTATCTCGAGTTTGAAGACGTCTCGGAATTCATGACCGAGTTAAAACATCTCGTGCGTACGCGGCAAACTGGGCCCACAAGTAAAAAGTAATTTTCGAACCAGGGAATTAGCAATGATTAAACCCATTCGCGCGACCGGATTAGAACGGCTTGAAGTGCAGCGACTGCGTGATCGCGTCGGACGGCTCTATGCGGCTTTGTGTGAAGCGACTGAAGCGGAGAACCCGCTTGTCTCCGGCACGTGGGCGCCGCCAGTCGATCTTTGTGAAACGGAAACATCGATACTGATCCGGGCCGAGCTGCCGGGCGTGACTGCCGACCAGATCAAGATCGGACTGACCAACACCAAACTCCGCATCTGGGGCGAAAAGAAACGAAGACCCAATCGCCGGCGAATCATTTCCTACCACTGTTCCGAACGAAGTTTCGGTAAATTCGGTCGCATCGTGCCGCTGCGCTGGACGTTTAGCGTACGCGACGCGTCGGCACACCTTTGCAACGGTGTGCTTTATATTCAGCTTCCTAAGATCGAAGATCGAAGAGGAGAGGAAGTTTTGGTAGAAGTTAAGGACGCAACTACCGAGTGAATCATCTCTGTGCATCCTCTGTGTTCTCTGTGTCTCTGTGGTGACGTTTTCTCAAAGTTAACCACATAGACACAGAGGACACAGACGATGTACAGAGAAGTAAACTCATGCGTTACCGTCGGGGATCACTATATGGCTGCGAAAGAACCTGAGTTCTCTGAAACAATCGAAACTACTGACACCGATCAGCAACTACAAATCCCGAGCGAGCTGCCCGTGTTGCCTCTGCGCGACATCGTGATCTACCCGTTCATGATCGTCCCGCTGTTTGTCTCGCGCGAAAAATCGATCAGGGCCGTAGACGAAGCACTCGCCGAAAACCGCATGATCTTGCTTGCGTCGCAGAAGGATCTCGATAAAGAAGAGCCGGCCGCGGAAGATCTCTATGCCGTGGGAACAGCCGCCGTAATCATGCGCATGCTGAAGTTGCCCGATGGTCGCATTCGCATTCTGGTCCAGGGACTCGCGCGCGCTCATATTCAATCAGTCGATGCGACAGGCGAATACCTGCGCTCAAAGGTGAGCGTGATGCAGGAAGTGCTGCCGCCGGAACGTTCCCTCGAAGTCGAAGCACTCGTGCGCAATGTTCGTGCGTCGATGGAGAAAGCCATCAATCTCGGAAAGAACATTTCGCCGGAAGTGATGGCGATCATCGCAAACCTCGACGACGCCGGACGACTCGCAGACTTGTCTGCTTCCAATCTCGAATTGAAAGTCGAAGACGCACAGTCAGTGCTCGATATCGCCGATACGACTGCACGACTGCGTCGCGTCAACGACCTGCTAAACAAAGAGATCGAAGTTCTGACGGTCCAACAGGAGATCAACACCCAGGCACGTGCAGACATTGATCGCTCACAGAGAGAGTTTTACCTGCGACAGCAACTGAAAGCGATTCAGAGTGAGCTCGGCGAGGGAAATGAGCTTGCGGAAGAGACCGCGCAGTTCCGCGAAAAGATTGAGGCCGCGAAGATGCCAAAAGCGGCGGAAGAAGAAGCACTGCGACAACTCAAGAAACTCGAGCGCATGCACCCCGACGCAGCCGAAACCGCCACGCTGCGAAACTGGATGGAGATCATGACCGATCTGCCGTGGTCCAGATCTTCGGT
>DATHTI010000161.1:0-12155 GCA_035463335.1 Pyrinomonadaceae bacterium
GACACTGGTGCGCACCATCACCGCCATCGAAGACGCAGGTTCCTGAAGCTGCGATAAATAGATCTCGGGATTCGGTGGCGTGTTGAGGCCCGAATGGCGCACATCGCCGACTACACCAACGACGGTTAACCACGGACTCAGGATGATCCGCAGTCGACGACCAACCGGATCTTCGTTCGGGAAGTAGAGACGAGCCATCGTTTCGTTGATGACCACGGCCGGCGCTGCCTGCGGCTCGTCGAAACGTTTCGGAAACGGCTGCTGGGGGAACCAGCGAATGAGCGGCAATGCAACACGCGCGTCGGAGTTGTTGAGGAACCTTCCTTTGCGCAGCGGTATCTGCATCGTGCTGAAGTAGTCGTCACTAACGGCACGAATGGCTGCCTGCTGTTGTTGTCCGGGTGGTGGATCGGGACGACCTTCGAGCGCAAATGCGCTCCAGTTGTCGCCGGGGCTCAGTGGCGTTTGCGTCGTAGCACCAACTGATTCAACACCGGGCAAGCCGTTGAGTCGCGCGATCAGATCGTTGTAGAAAGCGACTTGTTGCCCCGGCTCGCGATACTTCAACTCCGGCAGGGCAACGTCGAGTCGCAGTACCTGATGTGGTTGAAAACCGGGATCGACGCGCAATAGTTGCACAAAACTCTTCAGCATCAGCCCGCCACCAACCAGCAACACGACCGCCAGCGCGACCTCTGCAATGACGAGCAGGCTGCTGACGCGACGGCGGCTCGGAGTAAACGAGCCACGCATGCCGTCTTTGATCCATTCGTAAAGTCGCGGCTCGGAGCTGCGCCAGGCGGGCGCGAGTCCCGTGAGCAGGCCGGTCAGGAGCGAGAAACCAAGTGTCGCCAGCAACACACGCTGGTCCACACTGATCTTGTCGAGCCGGGGAATGTTGACGGCGGTGATTTTGCTGAGCAGCGTGACGAGCCAAAATGCCAACAAGAGTCCGAGTCCACCACCGAGAAGGCTGAGCAACACGCTCTCAGTCAGCGTCTGGCGAATCAGACGCCAGCGGCTCGCACCGAGCGCGGTCCTGATCGCCATCTCTTTCTGTCGCACGGCGGCACGACTCAACAACAGGTTCGCGACATTCGCGCAGGCGATCAGCAGTACAAATCCAACTGCCGCAAACAGCGTCAGCAAGGGCAGCTCTGCCCGGCCGGTGATGTCCTGATGAAGTCCGACGAGCTGAACGCTATGACCGGTGTTCGCCTCAGCGAATTCGTGTTCGAGCTGTTGGGCCACATGGGCCAACTCAGCCTGCGCTTGCTCCAGCGTGACCCCTGGCTTGAGACGGCCAATTACCTGATAACTGTGTTTGCCGACCTTGCGCAGCTCGCCGCGCAGATCGATGGGCGTCAGCACGTCAGGCACCAGCTCGAGCGCCGGCATGACCCCGATGACGGTATAACTCTGATTGTTCAGTTGAACAGTTTGATTGATGACGTTTGGATTGGAACCGAAGCGCTGTGACCACAGCTTGTGACCGAGAACGACGACTTTCGCGCCGCCGTTCTGATCCTCGTCAGGGGCGAAAGTGCGGCCCAAAAGTGGCGGTACGCCGACGATGCGGAAGTAATCCGTTGAGACTTCTCCAACATCGACCATCAACGGATCGCCACGACCGGTGAGATTGAATGCATTCGGTTGAAAAAGCGTGAGAGCGTCGAACGATGATGTGCGGTCCCTGAACGCGGCGTACTCGTGTCCCGATAGCGGCAGGTTGGCGCGACCTGAATTTGCCCGCCGCTCCCACATGACCACCAGTCGATCGGGATCCTTGAACGGCAACGGCCGCAGCAGGACAGCATTGACGACACTAAAGATCGCGGAGTTAGCGCCGATGCCGAGCGCGAGCGTGATAACTGCAACCGCCGTAAAGCCCGGATGGCGTAGGAGGCTGCGCATGCCATAAACCAGGTCTTTTTTCATATTGAACGATCCATCCACAGATTTCACAGATTTCCGTGTAATCTGTGGATAAACTTCACTCGTATCTGAGCGCTACGAGTGGATCCACGCGCGTGGCGCGTCGCGCCGGAATCAAACACGCTACCAGCGCCACAGCAATCAACACCGCCGACACAACGAAGATCGTCAATCCATCAGTCGGTGTTACTCCGAACAACAGCGTCGTCATCAATCGCGTCAACGCGAACGCGCCCGCCAATCCAATCACCACACCAATAACGACCAGCGTCAGTCCATTGCGAACGATTAGCCCGACGACATCGATCGTGCGCGCACCCAGCGCCAGGCGAATGCCGATCTCCTGCGTTCGCTGCGTCACCGCATTCGACATCACGCCGTAAATTCCGATCGCCGCCAGCACCAGCGCGAGGACGGCAAACAACGACAACAGCGACATGTTGAACCGGCGCGCGGCAAATGAGCTCGCTGCCACTTCGCTCATCGTTTCGAGTCTCGTCACCGGTAGCTGCGCATCGACTTTCCAGATCTCCTGCTTGAGCGCGTTTGCAGTGCTCGCCGGGTCGCCCTGCGTGCGGGCGGCAATCGACATCCATCGTTTCCAGGGATTGATTTGCGTGTACGGTGAATAGAGCGCGGGTTGCTCCGGTAAATCCAAACCGAAGTGCTTTACATCGCCAACAACACCAACGATTTCGATCCACTGGATCTCAGGATTACGTGCCCAGCGAATGCGCTTGCCGATTGGATCTTCATTTTGAAAATACTGTCGCACGAGCGCGTCGTTTGCGATGCCGACGAGTGGCGCCTTCTCGTCGAAGTCTTGTGGTCCAAAGTTGCGTCCCTGCTTCAGAGGGATCTGCATGACTTTGAAGTAGTCGCCGAGCACGCTGCGAGTTTCCACACTCGGCTCGTCACCCGGCGCGATGGGCGGGCGGTTTTCGATTAGAAAATTGTGATCGAGAGAGTCGCCGCTGAGCGGAAGCTCGCTGATCATCGCGGCCTGCACGCCCGGCAGTGAGTTCATCCCGTCGAGGACTTGTTTGCGAAAACGCGTTTGCGGAGCAACTGCTTTGTAGCGAGTCTCAGGCAATTCAACGCGCATCGTGATCAAGCGATCGGGATTGAAACCGGGCTCGACCGAGCGCAGCTTCCAAAAAGTTTTGATCAGCAGACCGGCGCCGACGAGGAGAACGAGCGCCACACCGATCTCTGCAACTACGAATGCGCTGCGCAGTCGTTGTCGCGCACTGCCGGCCGTCGCACTGCGACCGCCTTCCTTCAGCGCGTCACCGACTCGACCTCGCGAAGCGGCCCACGCAGGCACGAGACCGAAGATCAGTCCCGTCAAGATCGAAATGCCGAGTGTGAAACCAAGGACTCGTGCGTCAACGCCAATCTCAGCTACGCGTGGCAGGTTCTCCGGCTTGAACGACACCAGCAGGTTCGTTCCCCAAAGCGCAAGCAAAACCGCGGCGACGCCACCAGCGAGCGATAACAACAAGCTCTCGATCAGTAACTGGCGCATCAGCCGCCACCGACCCGCGCCGAGCGCCCCGCGAATTACAAACTCACGTTGGCGCTCGGCTGCGCGTGCCAGCAACAAATTAGCGAAGTTCGCGCACGCGATCAGAAGGACAAATCCGACGGCGGCAAAAAGGATGAACAGCGATTGGCGCGTCTCGCCGACGATTCGCTCGTGCAAGGCGAAGAGCACGGTGTTGCGATTTTTATTCTCGGCGGGATACTGCGCGGCGAGGTTCTGATCGATGACCTGCATTTCCGCGCGCGCCTGCTCGATCGTCACGCCGGGCGCGAGCCGCCCGTAGGTTCGCAGGAAATGAACGCCTCGGAAATTCGCTGCGACGGGGTTCGAGACGTGTACGGGTGTCCACGCCTCGGTGACATCGCGCGGCGTGACAAATGACGCGGGCATCACGCCGATGATGGTGTACGTGTCGCCGCTGAGCGGAATTGTTTTGCCGATGATTTGATCGTCGCTATTGAACTGTTTCACCCACAAGTCGTGACTCAACACGACCACAAAGGGAGCACCGTTTTTGTCGTCTTCATTCGTGATGAAACGCCCGCGCGCGGGCCTGATACCCAGGGTTTCAAAAAACCCGCCGGTCACCTGCCCAACTTGAAACTGGACCGGTTCACTTCCGCCCGTATAAGCCAGCGGCTGCATAACCATGCCGCCGAGCCGGCTGAACGCTTTGCTCTGCGCCTCGACATCAGCAAGCTCCGGCGCTGACTGGTTCGATCTGAAACTGATCAACCGGGACGGATCGTCGTAAGGCAACGGTCGCAGCAGGACGGCATTGATCACACTGAAGATCGCGGAATTAGCGCCAATACCCAGCGCCAGCGTGATCACCGCAATCACCGTAAACGCCGGCCGCTTCATCAAGCTCCGAACGCCATAACGAATATCTTTGACAATCGCGTCCATATCTATCGATCCATCCACAGATTTCACAGATATTTTTTCTGTGTAATCTGTGAAATCTGGGGATGGCCTTTCATTCGTAACGAAGCGCTACCAGCGGATCGACCTTCGTGGCGCGGCGCGCAGGGATGTAGCAAGCGATCAGCGCCACCAGCACTAGCACGACCGTGATCGCCACAAACGTCAACGGATCATTCTCACCAACACCGAAGAGCAAACTTCTAAGCAAACGCATCAACGCAAACGCCGCTGCCAGGCCTACCACAAGCCCAACACCAATCACGGCCATTCCCTGGCCCAGGATCATCTTCAACACGTCACCCATCTGCGCACCCAGCGCGATGCGAATACCGAGCTCGCGTGTGCGTTGTGTGACCGTGTAAGCAGTGACGCCGTAAATTCCCGCGGCCGAGAGGATCATCGCGACAGAGCCGAACAATCCGAGCAGGAACAAATTGAAACGTGGCTGAGTGATCGACTCGCTCACGATGTGGTCCATCGGCTTCACGTCCGCGACCGGAACAGATCGATCGACTTCATTAACAGCCTGTCTTACTGAAGCACTTAAGCTCGAGGGCTCAACACTTGAACGAACGACGAGCGACATGGCCGGCCAGAGATCCTGCCGCGCCGAGAAGTACAGCTCCGGAATCGGCTCCTCGCGCAGCTCGACGCTGCGAACATTCGCAACCACTCCGACGATCTCAAACCAGCGCGGCTGCCCGTCCGCGTTCGTGCCGCCGAACGTGATTCGCTTCCCTACCGGGTTTTCACCAGGAAATTGTTCCTGGACCAGTTGCTGGTTGACGATCATCACGAGCGGCGCGTTTTGATCATCACGATCCGTGTAAGCGCGACCTTGCAACACAGGAATGCCCATCGCGCGAAAGTAATTCGGACTGACGACGCGATAGTTCACACTCGGCCACTTGTCAGGCGTCGTGACCGGCCGCCCTTCAACACGAAAACCCGACGTTGGACCTTTGTACAACGGCAGCGTATTGATGAGGCCCGCATCCTCCACACCGGGAATCGCGCTAACCTTCTCGATCACGCCGTTATAAAACTTCGCGTAGTCATCATCGTTAACGTAGTTAGTTCCTGAGGGCGTAAGCCTCGCCGTCAGGACCTGCTGCGAAACAAATCCAGTGTTTACTGATTGAAGCTGTAGGAAACTTCTGAACAGCAAGCCCGCGCCGGCGAGCAGCACGACAGACAACGCCACCTCAGCGACGATGAGCGCCTGCCGGAAACGACTTTGACGGCGACTTCCTGACGCTCCTCGTCCCGTCTCCCTCATCGCTTCCTGAACGTCGGAACGCGAGATCTGCAATGCCGGAGCGAGACCAAAAACTATTCCCGTGAGTATTGACGCGCCGAAGGTAAAGCCGAGGACGCGGAGGTCCATGTGGATCTCGTTGAGACGTGGGAAATCGGCCGGCAGCAGTTTTGTAATCGCCGTGAGTCCCCAGTACGCGATGAACAGGCCAACAACGCCACCCACAAGTGCGAGAATCAAGCTCTCGGTAAACAACTGGCGCACGACGCGTAAGCGCGACGCGCCAAGCGCCGTACGAATCGCCATTTCCTTTTGTCGCGATGCTCCACTGGCGAGCAGTAGATTTGCAACGTTCGCACACCCGATCAGCAACACGAACGTAACGGCGCCGAGCAGTAGCCACAGAAGCTTGTTTGTATCACCGATGAGGTGGTCGTGAAGTGAAACCACCCGATTGAAGCGACGGTTGTTCGAATCGGGATACTGCTGTCGCAAACGTCCAGTGATCGTCTCCATTTCACCGGCGGCTTGCTGAAGCGACACGCCGGGTTTCAAGGAGGCGACGACGGTGAGGTAACCCATGCGACGCGATTGCGTCACGTCCTGGTCCGGGTACATCTCGGGCACGAGTCGCAACGGCGGCAGCCACAATTCGGTTTTGTCGGGATATTGAAAACCGGGCGGAGCAATACCAACGACGGTGTAGTTTTTGCCGTCGAGTGTGATTTGCCTGCCAACGAGAGATGGATCAGATCCGAAGCGACGCTGCCAGAGCGTGTTGCTCACGACGACAACCGGCTCGTGTCCCGCCTGTTCGTCCTGCGGAATAAAGAGGCGGCCGTATTGCGGGGTGATGCCGAAGACGTCGAAGAAATTCGCATTCGTTTGCGCGAGCTCGAGTCGCTCCGCCTGGTCCGATAAGGCGAGGTTGGTGGTGGTTTGCTTGATCGCGGCGAGGTTTTCAAAGACAGTTTGCTGCGCGCGCCAGTCGAGGAAGTTGGCAGCCGTTGACTGGCCGCGTTTGCCGTTCGGATCGTGCTCCTGGATCGCGACGATGCGCTCGGCGTTGCGATACGGCAACCGCCGCAGCAAGACGCTATTCACGACGCTGAAGATCGCGGTGCTTGCGCCGATTCCGAGCGCGAGCGTGATCACGACGATCGCCGTAAATCCCGGATGCTTCAACAACCCACGCACACCGTAGCGAATGTCTTTAATGATCGAGTCCATAACAAATCGATCCATCCACAGATTTCACAGGTATATTTCTGTGTAATCTGTGGATGCCTTTTATTCGTACCTTAGAGCTATCAACGGATTGACTTTCGTTGCGCGCAGCGCCGGAACGAGACACGCCATGAAAGCGACTAACATCAACAACAGGGCAACAGCGACAAACGTGATCGGATCCCTTGCCTGCACCTCGAACAGGAACGACGACATCACGCGCGTCACCACAAACGCGCCAAGCAATCCCGCGACGACGCCGATCACCGCCAGAATCATCCCCTGGCGGACCACCAGCTTCAGCACGTCAAGCCGCCGCGCGCCGAGCGCCATGCGCACACCGATCTCGTGTGTTCGCTGTGCCACCGTGTAGGACATCACGCCGTAGATTCCCGTCGCCGCGAGCACCACCGCGAGAAGAGCAAACAGACCCAGCAACATCATGTTGTAACGTTGCCCGGCCACTGACTGCTCAACCCACGACGTCATCGGCCTGACTGCGGCGATGGGCTGCTCCGAATCAACAGCAAGCACTTCCTTGCGCAAGCTTCCGGCTATGCTCGCCGGATCAGTGTTGGTGCGAATGACAAGGTTTATGGAACCTGTCTCAAAAGTCGGGATATACATCGTTGGAACAGGCGGAACTGACAACGCGCGATGCCGGATGTCGCCGGTGACGCCGACGACCTCGAAGCGCTTGTCGCCAATAGCCAGGATCAGGCGTTTGCCGAGCGGGTCTTCATTCGGGAACACCTGATCTACGAGACTCTGGCTGACAATCACGACCGGGTCGCTTTTTCGCACTTCCTGTGGGGTGAAATTTCGCCCGCGCAACAACGGAATGCGGAGGGCATTGAAGTAGTTCTCGTTTACGCGACGCCAGTCGGCGCCAAACGCCTGGTCGGGCGAAGCCGGTGGGCGGCCTTCGACTGTGAACGGCATGTCGTTGGGCTGACCGCTCAGCGGTAGCTCAGTGACCACTCCGACAGTTTCGACTCCGGGCAAGTTACCGACGCGTGTCTGAATGTCGTTAAGGAAGTTTGCTCTCTTCTCCGCCGTGTCGTACTTCTTGCGCGCGATATCCAAACGCGCCGTCATTACATTGTTCGAATCGAAGCCGGGATTCACGCCCTGGAGTGCGACGAGACTACGAACCAGCAGCCCCGCTCCGATTAACAACATGACCGCGATCGCGCTTTCGACTACGACGAGCACGCTGCGCGTGCGATTCTTCAGCGTGTTTTCGCCGCCACCGCGCACGCCTTCCTTCAACGATTCGATCAGGTTCACTTGCAGAGTGCGAAACGCGGGCGCGAGGCCAAACAAGACACCAGTCGCGAGTGAGAGCAGGAAAGTGAACAGCAATACCGTCGAATCAACTCGAACAGATACAGTAGGTGGAATGGTGCCCTGGCTCAGGCTAACGAGCAGATCGACTCCGGCTCTCGCCAGCAACACGCCGAGCGCGCCGCCAACGATCGCCAGCAGCACACTCTCCGTGATCATCTGGCGAATGATGCGCAACCGGCTCGCGCCGAGCGCAGTGCGCAAAGCGATCTCTTTCTGGCGCGCGGCCGCACGCACAAGCAGCAGGTTGGCAACGTTTGCACATGCGATCAGCAATACGAGACCGACAGCGCCGAACAGGATGAACACAAACGTTCGGCTGCCTCCCAGAAGCTGCTCTCGCAACGAGACGAGTCGCATGCCCCAACCCGTGTTGCTGGCGGGATACTGTTCCTCGAGCTGCGCCGCGATCACGTCTAAATCGGCCTGCGCTTGCCTGATGCTGACACCCGGTTTGAGCCGTCCCACTGGTCTCAGAAAGTGCGCCTGGCGCAGTTTCATATCGGGACTGTCGAAGTTCATGGGCATCCACAGCTCGGCAGCTTGCGGAAAGCTGACGTCTTTGCCCATTACGCCGATGATCTCGGTCGCTTTGCCGTTGAGAACGACGGTCTTACCGAGGACTCCCGGATCGCCCCCAAAACGTCTCTGCCAGAGATCGTAACTGAGGATCGTCACCTGATCCTGGCCCGTCTTCTCGTTATCGAGGGTGAAGCCACGACCGAGCGCAGGAGCGATTTTGAACATGTCGAAATAGTTACCGGTGACTAAGGAGGTATTGAGTCGTTCCGGATCGCCATTTCCCGTCATGTTCGCCGAGAGAGGGATCGAGCCGGTGGCGGCGAGCTGTTCGAACGTTTTGTTGTGAGTGCGGTAGTCAAGAAAATCGAGTGGCGAAACACTCGCGCGACTTGAACCATTGCGCACGAATCCCCAGGCCCAGACCAGTTGATCCGGCTGCGGAAACGGAAGTGGCCGCAACACGACTGCATTTACCAGGCTGAAGATCGCGGTGTTGGCGCCGATGCCGAGAGCGAGCGCAACGAGGGCGATCGCGGTGAAGCCAGGCCGCTTCAATAAGCTGCGAATGCCGTAGCGAATGTCTTTGATCAGTGAGTCCATGTTTGTGCCCTCCTTTTGAGGCTATTCATATCTCAGCGCGTTCAGCGGGTTGACGCGCGATGCGCGTCGCGCAGGCAGGTAGCCTGCAAGCATTGCCACCACCGCCAGAACAATCGCTGCTCCCACGAGTGTTAGAGGATCGGTCGAGCTCAATCCAAACAGTTGGGTTGAAATCAAACGGGCACCGAGCAACGCAGCAGGGACACCCAGAATGAGTCCGGCTAAAACGAGGTAAAGTGTTTCGCGCAAAATCATCCACGCGATATTGCCGCCGCGCGCGCCGAGCGCCATGCGGATTCCGATCTCGCCTGTACGACGCGCAACGCCGTGGGCCATCACGCCATACAAGCCGATGCACGCCAGAATCAACGCGAGCGCGCCGAAGAAACTGACCAGTTGCGCGATCAAACGTTCCTGGTTCAGGTTTTCGTGCAGTTGAGCGCTGAGTGTTTTGACGTTGAAGATCGGAAGCTTGTCGTCGATCTGATTGATCATCTGCCGCACTTGCCCGGTCAGCGGCGTGGGATCGGAAACCGTGCGGACGTGAATCGTGCAGGAGTAAGCGCCCTGTTCCGCAATTTGCAGGATCGGGCGATAGACTGTCGGCTCGGGTTTGTCGCGCGCATCATCCGTCTTGATGTTGCCGAGTACGCCGACGATCTCGAGTGCCGCGCCTCCGTCAGTCTCATCATCAAACGTGAACGTGCGGCCGATCGGGTTTTGATCCTTGAAGTAGTGATCGGCGAAGGCGGTGTTAACGACTGCGATGCGCGGCGCTGAGACAGTGTCGCGCAGCTCGATCTCACGACCGCGCAGCAGCGGAATGCCGAGTGTTTCTGCGTATTTCGGTCCGGTTAGTACGTCCTGGACCACGAGATCTTCGCCCGGTTGCGGCGTGTAGCCGGGGACCTGGATGCTGCTGCTCCGGCTCGTCCCGCTCATCGGCGCGTAAGTCGCCATCGAGACGTTGCGGACCTGTGGCACTGAGCCGACTCGCTCGATTATCTGCTGGTAGAGTGCGGCGAGCTCGTTTGGTTTGTAGTTGGCGAGACGCGGATCGATGCCGAGCAGCAACACGTTTTCACGATTGAAACCGACGTCCTCGCTTTGAAGCTTGAGGAGACTGCGCGCAAACAATCCCGCACCCGTGAGCAGGACCATCGAGAGTCCGACCTGCATGACGACCATCAGCGACGACAAACTGAATCGCAGTGGTCCACCGCGCGTGCGCGTCTTCTCTTTCATCGCTGACGAGAGGTTTGTGCGACTCGCCTGTATTGCGGGAACCAAGCCAAACAGCAGTCCGGCAATGATCGACACGCCGGCGGTGAAGGCAAGCACGCCGATATCGGGTGTCGTGTTGAGTGGAGATGTTTTAGCGACGAGACCGACGAGTATGTACACGCCCCACTGGGCCAACAGCACACCGCAAATTCCGCCAACGAGGGCCAGCAACATGCTTTCGGTCAAAAGTTGTCGAATGATGCGCCAGCGAGTTGCACCGAGCGCCAGTCGCAGCGAAATCTCGGCTTTGCGTGAAGCTGCGCGCGATAAGAGCAGACTACCTACGTTCGCACACGCGATCAGCAGGACCATGCCGACAATCGCCATCAGCATGTGGAGCGGCTTCGAGTAGGCGCGCCGCAGACCGGAAATGCCGCCCTGGCCTTCAGCCAGTTGCACATAAGTGTTCTGAATTCCCTGCTGTCGTTCCGGCGTGAGCTGGCTCCCGGCTAGCTCGGTCAAATGCTGTCGCAGCAGCAGATTCACACTCGCGTTTGCCTGGTCCAGGTTGACGCCGGGCTTCAGCCGCCCCATTAACATGAGCCAGTAAGCTTCTTTGTTCGTGAGGAACGATTCGCGCAGCTCGATCTGTGGATGGAAAGACAGTGGTATCCAGAAGTCGGGTGGACGGCGAACGCGCTCACCAAAAAACTCAGGCGGCGTGACGCCAACCACAGTGAAATTTGTGTTATTGATGATGACGTTCTTGCCGATGGCCGCGGGATCGCTGTTCAGCTCCTGTTCCCAGTAGCGATGACTCATCACCGCGGCAGGCGCGGCGCCGGCTTTGTCGTCTTCGGGAGTCAGCACGCGGCCACGCATCGCGCGCACACCGAGCATGGAGAAATAGTTTCCGGTTACGAGGTGACCGGAAGCGCGCGCGGCTGCGTTGGCCTGCGAATCGGTTTGCCGAACACTGAGCCGGCTCTCACCGCTGCGCAGTGCGGCAAGCTCCTGGAACGACTGGTTGTGGTCACGAAGGTATTCGTAAGACGCGTACGAGAAGCGGAGCCACTGGCCCGTGCGTGGGGTGTCTTCGAGTGACGTGCCCTCGCTCGCCGTGTCGCTAAACAACACGAGCTCTTCCGGGTTCTGGACCGGAAGCGTCTTCAGCATCACCGCGTTGACGAGTGTGAAGATGGCGGTGTTAGCGCCAATGCCGAGCGCCAGCGTGAGAACTGCGATAGCGGCAAACCCCTTGCGCTTCAACAACCCTCGTAAACCGTAACGAATGTCTTTAAAAAGTGTTTCCATAATCCGTGAAAATCCTGCCTATGACTCCGTGTTATCCGTGGTAGTTTTTATTCGTATCGCAGCGCGATCAATGGATCGACCTTTGTCGCTCTTCGCGCCGGGACGTAGCAGGCAATAAAGCCCACCACCGCGAGCAGCAACGACACGAGCACGAACGTCAGCGGATCATCTGGTCCAACTTCGAATAACAAACTTCTCATCAACCGTGTCAACGCAAACGCGCCAGCCACTCCGATCACCACGCCAATGATAATT
>DATHTI010000162.1:0-2953 GCA_035463335.1 Pyrinomonadaceae bacterium
CACGATCGGAAACGAGCTGCGAAGCATCCGCATAACTCAATCCATACTGCTCGCTGAAACGCTTCCGGCGTTGCTCAGGCAATTCCGGCATCGCTCGTCGCACTTCTTCAACAAACTGCTCCGAGACGATCAACGGTTGCAGATCCGGCTCAGGAAAATATCGATAGTCATGCGCCTCTTCTTTCGAGCGCATCACACGTGTTTCCAGCGCGCGGTCGTCCCAGAGTCGCGTTTCCTGCGACAAACGCCCGCCTGATTCAAGCACCTGAATGTGTCTCGCGACCTCAAACTCGATCGCACGTTGCATAAACCGGACCGAGTTCAAATTCTTCAGCTCGACTTTGGTGCCAAACTTTTCCTCACCCACGCGCCGTACGGAAACGTTCGCTTCGCAACGCAGGTTGCCCTTCTCCATGTCGGCTTCCGATGCGCCCACCCACTGCAACGCGCGCCGCACATGATTGACGTAGTCGTAAGCTTCCCACGACGAACGAAAGTCCGGCTCCGTCACGATCTCCGCAAGAGGCACACCGGCGCGGTTGAGATCGATGTAGGAATAACGATCCACATCCGGAAGTCCCTCGTGAACGTTCTTGCCTGCGTCTTCTTCGAGGTGCAGCCGCGTGATCCTGATCTTCTTCGGTCGCCACTCGAGTGGGTGACCAGCTTCATCGCGCTCGGCAGTCATGATCTCGAGCTCGCCGTTCGCGGAAAAGGGCTGATCGTATTGCGAGATCTGGTAGCCCTTCGGCAGGTCCGGGTAAAAGTAGTTTTTGCGCGCAAAGATCGACTGGTGATTGATGTGCAAGCCGAGCGCGAGCGCGGCACGGGCGCCGAGCTCCACTACGCGTCCATTCAAGACAGGCAGTGCGCCCGGCAAACCCAGACAGGTGGGACACGTGTTTGCGTTTGGCTCATCACCAAAACGTGTCGCGCAACCGCAGAAGATCTTTGACTCCGTACTCAGTTGAGCATGGATTTCGAGGCCGATAACTGTTTCCCAGGTCATCTACGCGATCCGTGTCTGCCGTGAAAGGGCCGAGAATTGATACGTATTCCCGGCGCTCTGAACACCGGCCTACGGCCAAAACTTCCGAAGTGTGGAAACGGCGTTATTGGTGTCGCCAGAAACCCGTCAAACGGTGAAGGTGGAAATCGTCTGAACCGGCCAAACCGGCCATCCCCTATCCCGAAACCAAAATTGTCAAACGGAAACCCGCCGAGCGACGAATAGGACCACCCAATCTCCTCCGGCCGCTGACGCCCGAACCGGGCCTCGTTGGCTGCCGCCTCGGCACGCAATGCTTCGGCACGACTGCGCCAGTAAGCCTCTTCCTGTGCGCGCATACTGCGCACCTGTGCCACCGTTCGATCTTCAATCTCGGCGACCTCACGCCGCCGGTCTTCCATCGAAGGCAGGCCCAACGCCTGGCGACGTATTTCGTAAGCGCGGTCGTTGTCCTCGCGCGCCTGGCGATAGACATCGAGGTCCCGATTTGTGATCGAACGCCCCGCACGTGGTCGCGTTTGTGGAGTGTTGGCGACGGCCGGCGCAGCAGCTTTCCGCAACAGCGATCCGGTTGTCTCGCCGTTCGCCCGCTCAGTTGCCGGGATATCGACGATGTTCAGTTGGATTGTTACCTGAAAGCCGTTACTCACCTGGTAAGTCAATGTTGAGTTTGTGACGGTAAACTCATTTGGAATTTGGACACGGCGCCCATCACGCATTACCACCGTGTAGGCGTTAACCGCAGAAACAGCCAGCACTAGAAACAGTGCGGCAAAGAAACCTTTACTTACACCCATGGCTCAGACCTCACATTTCTTAAGCTTGATGCGTAGTATATCCGTGATATCCGTGGTTAAAAAGTCTTTGCAACAGAGCTTGCTCTTCTGGTATACATGCGGCGCACCAAATCGAAAACACCATGGTCATTGAAAGGCGGTCCCCCGGCTCAGCCTGGGGCGGAGCCCGCTCGGTTCCAAACCTTCAAAAGAGGAGCGAGTGAAGAATGGCAAAGACGGTTTGTAAGATTTTGGGAGTCGTGTTTCTGCTGGTGGGCGTGGCTGGTTTTGCAGCCCCGAGATTACTAGGCGCTCACCTGTTTCCGGCACACAATGTGGTTCACCTGGTCTCCGGTGCTCTCGCGTTGTATTTCGGCTTTGCAGGGACTTTATCGGCAGCAAAGATCTTTTCGCTTGTTTTCGGCGTTGTTTATCTCGCGCTCGGTATTCTGGGCATGGCGCTCGGAGGGCCGGAAGATCGAATGTGGATGGTGGGGCCGTTGGAGCTGGGCCAGGCCGACCACGGCATTCACATCCTGCTGGGCGTAATCTTTCTCGCAGGCGGGTTGTTTACGAAAGCAAGAGTTGATTAGTCTCGCTTTCAGGTTGCAAGGGCGAGTTCTGTAAGTGGCGCAATCGCGTCCTCGATCTCCTAACCCTTGCAACCTGAGCCACAAATTACACGGATCCTGGATCCGGATTTGTACGGATCGGTTCGTGTACCGGCGTAACGCGTGGTCCACCGGTCACGGGATGCGCGTCTACTAGAACTCTAATTTCAAACACGTTTTGAAGAATCTCTGGCCTGAGCACTTCCTCTGGTCTGCCTGAGTGGACCGTCCTTCCCTGCTTCATCAATAAAATATTGTCTGCAAATTGTGCGGCGAGGTTGATGTCGTGAGTGACGACGAGCGCTGACGATCGATGCTCGTCGCAGCGATTTCTGACCAGAGTCAACAACGTCGCTTGATGTGATAGATCGAGATTTGCTGTCGGCTCGTCGAGTAAAAGGATCGGGGCTTCGGTAGCGAGAGCGCGGGCCATCAACGCGCGTTGCCGTTCACCACCGGACAGCTCATTCATCAGTCGTGCACTCAGATCGCTCAGCTCGGTCTCGCGCAAGACGGATTCAGCGATCTGGAGATCGCGTTCCGTTTCCCAGCCCCAA
>DATHTI010000163.1:0-3797 GCA_035463335.1 Pyrinomonadaceae bacterium
ACGAGCGGGGGCAAGCCCCTCTTCCTGACTTGTTCTATTTCATGTGACCTATTCTCCTGCGTCGTTGCGGCTTGGCGATAATCTACCTTATCCTCAACATCCCATGCTCAAGTTTCGCAACACCCTGACTGGTCGAGTCGAAGAATTTCGCCCGCTGCGCGAGGGCGAGGTCGGCTTCTACTATTGCGGTCCAACCGTCTGGAATTACGGTCACATCGGAAACTTCCGTAGCGCGGTCGCCGCCGACATCGTGCGCCGTTACCTGAAATTTAAAGGCTACAAAGTCACGCACGTGATGAATATCACTGACGTGGAAGATCGCATCATCGCCGAGTCGCAAAAAGCCGGACTCTCGATCGACGAGTACACTGCGAAGTACATCGACGCGCTCTGGGAAGACTTTGACGCGCTCGGTTGCGAACGTCCTGACGTCGTGCCGCGCGCTACGCGCCACATTCCCGAGATGGTAACGTTGATCGAGAAACTGCTCGCGTCGGACCACGCGTATCGTTCAGACGATTCAATCTACTACCGCATTGCTTCATTTCCGGAATACGGCAAACTGTCGAAGATCAACTTCGCCGGAAACATTGCCGGTGCGAGCGATCGAATCGATACCGACAAGTATGAAAAGGAAGACGCGCGCGACTTTGCGCTCTGGAAAGAGCCCTCGAGCGAAACCGAGCCCGCGTGGGACACGTCAATCGGTCGCGGCCGCCCGGGCTGGCACATCGAGTGCTCGGCGATGTCGATGAAGTATCTCGGCGAGACGTTTGACATTCATGCGGGTGGCATCGATCTCGTCTTCCCACATCACGAAAACGAGATCGCGCAGAGTGAAGGCGCGACGGGCAAAGAGTTCGTCCGGTACTGGATTCACTTCGAGCACCTGAAAGTCGACGGCGAAACGATGTCGAAGTCGAAGGGCAACTACTACACGTTTCGTGATATCACGGCAAAAGGTTTTTCAGCGGCTGCGATTCGTTACTTTCTGTTGAGTGTGCCGCACAACAAACAGCTCAACTTCACGTTCGATGCACTCGCGGGCGCGGAAAGAACAGTTGCAAGCCTGCGTGACTTTCGGGCGCGTTTGAGTGAAGCGAAGACTGAGCCTGGCAAAAACGAGAAGCTATCTGAAACTGCTGCGCGTGCGTTACAGGAATTTGAAGCAGGCATGGACGACGATTTCAACACATCGATCGCGCTCGCAGCCATTCACAATCTCTCACGCGAAGTGAACACAGCGCTCGCGCGCAAACAGGTCAAGACGGAGAACCAGCAGGAGTTGCTCGCGCTGATCGATCGCTTTGATACTGTGCTGAATATCTTTGGCAAGCAGCAACGCGAGATGCTCGACAGTGAAGTTCAGTCGTTGATTGACGAGCGCCAGGAAGCGCGTCGCCGGCGTGACTTTGGTCGCGCTGATGAAATCCGCGACGAGCTGGCGAGCCGCGGCATCATCCTCGAAGACACGAAAGACGGCGTCCGCTGGAAACGCAGACAGTAGCCACAAAAAGCACATAAGCTGAAACGAGAAGGCGTCCAGTTCCATTGGGCGCCTTCTTATTTCAGCTTATGGCTTTTCGTGCCTTTTGTGGCTAGTTAGCGCTTGAACCTTTTACGGACGTAACCGCCGAATCCCAATAGGGCACTGCCAAGCAGCAGAATCGAAGATGGCTCCGGTATCTCGCCCCCGTTGCCGTTGCCGGGAACACCGACGTCGCTGCCTCCGCTGCCACCCTCCGCAGGAACGTTCTGGAACCTGACGAAGATCGCATTGCAGATCTGCTCTTCGGTAAATCCGGTGAACGCTGCTCCGGAAACCGTGAACGAGGCGCTCTCGCCCGGCAGTAGGCCGTCATTAACCGACCCGCTGTTGAAGTTACCTGAATTCCCGGTTGTGAAACCAAAATCAAGCACCGCACTGTTGAAGCCGTGCGGTACGTTTCCTAGATCCGCGTCAGAAAAAGTGAAATTCGACGACAGGCTCGGCGCCTGTGAGCCGGTGAAACCATTCAATCCCGAAGCGCTTGCATTTCCGAGCGGCGGCAAATCAAAGCCGATGCCGGTGATCGTCGACGTGGAGCCAGGCTGGGTGATTGCCGACGTATTCGTGATTGTAAACGTGAATGTATTTGTTTGAGAGTTGAACTCACAAACCACAGTTGCCGTTGAAAATTGACCGGAATCAACACCTGTGATGGTGATGGTGTCGGCCCGTACCGTTGCAGCGCTGACTATTAAGAGGAGAGGCGCCAGCGAAAAAATCAGTTTGCCAAATCGACCCATGGGAAACCCTCCTTGTCCGTGTACCGTAAATCGAATCTACACCCGCCGCCGTCCTCGCACTCTCGGCCGTTAGAAATCGAGCATCGCGGGGCCTTGCAACACTCACATCGTTAGGGTGTGTGCGGATATTAAAAGCGCGTAGCGCGGCGGTCAATCACTACCTGAAGCTGTGACATAAACTCAACATGCACAGCACCGGAAACACAAAAACAATTCGCGTGTAAGAAATTAATAACTCAGGATTGCGGACGCTGGATTTTGAGGTGGTTGGAGATGGTCGAAAAACGAGCGAAGTTTCTCGCGCTGTTCGTCTGTAAGATCGACGAACCGCAAGCCAAAGCCGAGTGGTGGCGTCTGGTGGGCGACCTCGCCGGTGAGCTGAAGCCACTCGCCATCGGGCAGTTGCAGCTTGAAGACGAGCACTTCGCCGATCTGCGCCTCGCCCAGAGTGTCGACGTAGCAGCCACCTTCAGACAAGTCTGTAACGCGAGCGACGTAGTTTCCGCTCTTACCGTCCCAAACTGCGTCGAGACAAACGTCCCATCTTTTTTCGGTTCTGCGGTCGCTCATTTGGTGAGTCAACGACTGCTGTTGTGGCGATTGGCGCTTGGGTCGGTGGCAGGGTGAACTCGCCGACTTGCCGCGTTCATTCTAACCCGCACCACAGAAAAACGGAACGACTTTTCATGTCAATCCTGAAAATCCTGCAAAGGAGTGTTTAGGAAACGCGCATTCAACCGGAATGATTCCTGTTATCATGCGCGCCAATGTCAACTACTTCGCTTCAACCCCAGGTCGCCACGGTTAACGAAATCAGAAGTCACTTCCCCGCTCTCGAGCGCGTCCATAACGGCTATCCGGTCGCCTATTTCGACGGGCCCGGCGGTACGCAGGTGCCGCGCTACGTGGTCGAGAAAATGACGGACTATCTCTACCATCACAACGCGAACACTCACTGGGCTTACCCCACGAGCGCCGAGACAGACGCCGCACTCGAGCACGCCCGCGAGGTCTTCGCGACATTCCTGAACGCGTCGCCCACCGAGATCGCGTTTGGCGCGAACATGACGACACTCACGCTACATCTTTCACGCGCGCTCAGCCTCGACTACAAGCCCGGCGATGAGATCGTCGTCACGGAGCTGGATCATCACGCGAACATCGATCCGTGGCGCCGTCTTTCGCTCGAACGCGGTGTGAATATTCGCACCGTCAGAATGGACACCGCGACTGGCCAGATCGATCGTGACGATCTCGAACGTTCCATCGGTCCAAAAACTAAACTGCTTGCAATCGGCGCCGCTTCAAACGCGCTCGGAACGATCAACGATATAAAGAGCGCGATCGCGCTGGCCCATGCCGCCGGCGCACTCGTGTTTGTCGATGCTGTTCATTACGCACCACACACGCTGATCGACGTGAAGGAGCTTGATTGTGATTTCGCGGGGATGTCGGCGTACAAGTTCTATGGACCACACATCGGCGTGCTCTACGCAAAGCGCGAGCTA
>DATHTI010000164.1:0-3699 GCA_035463335.1 Pyrinomonadaceae bacterium
CAACTGCACGCCGAGCTCTCGCAACTGCGTCAACAGCCCGACCGCAGCTTCGATGTTGTCACTGAACACTGATTCCGTGATCTCGAGCTTCAAACAACGTGGCGGCAATTTGAACTGCTCGAGCAGCCCCGCAATGTTCTCAACCAACCCTGGCTGGTTAAATTGCTTAACTGACAAGTTGACGCTGACAAACAACGGCGGCGCGGCCGGATGAGTCTGCTGCCACTCGCGCGCCTGCCGGCACGCCGACTCGAGCACAGTTTGTCCAATAGTAAGGATCTGGCCCGTCTCTTCCGCGACCGGAATGAAATCTTTCGGCGGCACGAGCCCAAACTCCGGATGACGCCAGCGCACGAGCGCTTCGAATCCGATCAACGTGCGGCTTCCCAGCGACACGATCGGTTGATAATCAACGAAAAGCTCATCGCGCTCGCATGCACGTCGCAGATCGGTCTCCATCTTCAAACGACTCATCAGCTCGCCGTGCATATCGTGACCAAACACTTCGTAACGCGCCTTGCCACGCGCCTTCGCCTGGTGCATCGCAGTCTCGGCGTCGCGCAGCATGTCTGACACCTGCTCGTAGTCGGAAGCGAGCGCGATGCCGATGCTCATCGTCGTGTAAACTTCCTGGCCCAGCAGGTTGAACGAGATCGAGAGCGCCTGCTGGATGCGCGTCGCCACCGACGACGCCTCTTCCTCACCCGAAACGTCATCGAGCAGCACGGCAAACTCGTCGCCACCGACACGCGCGAGAATATCTCCTTGTCGCATGCACGTCTTCACGCGCGATGCGATCTGTATCAACAGTTGATCGGCGCTCTGATTGCCAAGACTGTCGTTAACAAGCTTGAAACGATCAACATCGAGCAGCAACACCGCACACTGCTGGTTTCGACGCGAGACGCGCAGCTTGAGCAGATCGTAAAAGCGCGCGCGATTCGGCAGGCCGGTGAGCGTGTCCTGCGTCAGCTTTTCTTCGGCCTTCTTGCGATCGCTGATGTCCTGCACCTGGAAGAACAGGCGCTTCGTGCCGGTTTCCGAATCCTTCAAAAGCGAGACATGCCACTGCACCCAAACGGTGTGGCCCTGCTCGTGGAGGTAGCGCTTCTCCTGCTCGTAGCTTTGAACATAGCCTTCGAGCACGCGCTCGATCTGCGATTGTACGTGTCGCAGATCTTCCGGATGCGTGAGACGTTGGAAACTCGTCGCGCGCAGCTCCTGTTCCGAATAGCCGAGCAGTTTGCAAAGCGATTCGTTGACCTGGAGCCAACTGCCGTCCATCGACACGACTGCCATTCCGATCGCTGCGTTGTCGAACGTGCCATGACGGCCGCCATATGCTTTCGGATTGGTCGAGAGTGCAAAGGGAATCGCATTGGGCGCGATCTGTGCGTCCGAATGCGTTTCAGAAAGATCGTTTGAGCGATCGAGCTTGCTTTCTGTTGCGCGGCGCTTCATGCGCTTCTGTTCGTACATGGCCTGGTCAGCCTGTTCGAGCAGCTCTTCGAAACACGCCATGCGCTCGGGCTCGAGTGTGGCAACGCCGATACTGAAAGCGAGTTTGTGACTACACGCCTCGGAAGCGTTGTAGGCTTTCAGGTTTTCGTTGAGTCTCGCGATCGCTTCTTCTTTACTCGCGTTCAGATCGGTGACGAGCACAGTGAACTCGTCGCCGCCGAGACGCGCGATGATGTCGGAGCTGCGGAAACTGCGATTGAGAATCCCGGCGGTTTGAATGAGCGCGTTGTCGCCCTCGTTGTGTCCAAACTCGTCGTTAATCTTCTTCATGCCGTCGAGGTCAATGAAGAGTAACAATAGCTTCTCTTTTTGCCGGCGCGCGAAGTCGAAGTAAGGCGCGGCTTGTTTGAGCAATCCACGACGGTTGAAGAGGCCGGTCAGATCGTCTTTGAGCGAGCTGTTGCGTAGCGTCTCTTCGAGTTTCTTGCGCTCCGTGATGTCACGCACGACCTGCACGAGACCGCCACCGTCAACACTCGAGATCGAGATTTCGAGAGGGAACGTGCCGCCGCTGAGTTTCAAACCCATTGCTTCGCCGCGCCACGAGCCATCGCGCCAGACGGCGGGCATGACTTGCTCTTTTATGCGGGCCAGCTCTTCCTCGAAGTAAAACATTTCCCAGCTTGCGCCGATCAGTCGTGTGGGATCTGCGTGACCAAAAATCTTTGCGTAGGCGTCGTTCAGATAAATGCAGGAGCCGCTATGATCGATGATTGCCATGCCGTCCATCGAGGCCTTCATCGCGGCCGCCTGTTGGGCCAATGAGCCCGCGGCTCGTTTGCGCTCGGTAATGTCGCGCGCGACGACGGAAGCGCCGGTCATGGTCTTACCTTCCATGATCGGGCAGATAGTTAGCGAGACGTCGATTGGAGTGCGGCCCTTCTTGAGATGGACCATCTCGTGTTGCGTTACGTTCTCGCCGCGCGAGACTTTTTCAAATAACAACGAAGTTTCCTGGCCGCGACGATGATCAAAGAGCATCGAGATTGGCGCGCCGAGAGCTTCCTTCGAAGTGTAGCCATAAATGCCGCGTGCGCCGCGGTTCCAGCTCATGATCACGCCTTCGGTGGTCACGCCGATGATTGCGTCGCGCGAAACGTCAACAATGCTTTGCAGGCTCGATAATTCATGTCTAACTCCGGCCAGTTGTTCCTGCGTGCCGCTCCAGCTCTTCCAGACGATGATACTGGCGACGATTTGAGCAACAACGAGGATTACGACGAGCTCAGTAAGGTTCGATCCGAAGAGTGCGGAAATGATGAAGCAGAAACCAAGCGCGGTTGGAATCACGAAGGTAGGGAGGGGCCAAAGCTTTCGGCTGGCGCGGGAGATAAAAGAGTTGCTGTCGAGAAACATACCGGCTCAAGTAATGTTTGAATCGAATTGAGCGAAGTGGATACTGGGGATTTCCACTCGTGAGTTGTCAAACGCTGCGGCTTCTTCGCCACCCGGCTGTAAGCCAATGGTGTGCCAGTGTGTATTTGTGGATAAACGGGAGGGCCCAGTGGTCCTATTGAGTCAATCTGACGAGATTCGATTAATTTGATTGCCGCAAAAAGGCACAAAAAGCACAGAAGAATCGAGTTTAGAGTTCAAGCTTTAGCTTGCCCGAAAAGTCCTACATAGCTGCGAAGCAGGCGTACTCTTAGCCCGCGATAGCGGGCGTAAGCATAAAGCCTGGGGCGCAAGCCCCAAGGTCCAAATCTTTTCTGCTTGTCCCTTTTTGCAGCAGTAATACGACGAGGAATTAAACAACTTCCTTTTCAGTAGTCGAAACAGTGACTACCAAGAAAAGGAGAAAGGTATGCATTATCTAAAAGTAAAACTCTTCATCATCACGATCCTCATGTTAATTGCTGGAATCGTAATCACTTCATCACCGCGCGCATCCGCGCAGAGGGACCGTCGCCCATCGACGGAAGATCAAAAATTGCTGGAGATCACCGCGAGACGCGAAGGTCTCGACGCGAGTCGACTGCAAGTGCTCAAGAGCACGACGGTTGCGCTGCCGTTGACCGGACGCCGGATCCAGGTCGCGAAAGTTCTCAACCCTGATAACGGAAAGGCGTTTGGCGCGTCCATTGACGAGCAAGGGCAGGAGGTCGAATTTTCGACGCTAAAGGCTGAGGAGCAGCGCGTGTACCGTGCGCGTTACGGCAAACTCGATCCGAAGCTGCA
>DATHTI010000165.1:0-11345 GCA_035463335.1 Pyrinomonadaceae bacterium
GCCCGGCTGCGTCGCAGCGCTTCGAGTGCGGCAGTCGTGAGTTTTACTTCTCCACGAAGCGCACGTTTGATTTTGTGCAGAACTGGCATCAGCGAGAGTGTTCGAGCGCATCGAGGATACGCTCGGACGTGTGGCCGTCCCAGAGTGGCGGCTGCTCGAGGGGCTTCTTTGCGGAACCGTTCAGCGTGGCGTTTGCAGCAGCGATGATCTTCGTCGTGTCAGTGCCGACGATAACGTTTGTTCCCATCTCGACGGTGATCGGGCGCTCGGTGTTCTCGCGCAACGTGAGACACGGAATGCCGAGCGCGGTGGTCTCTTCCTGAATGCCGCCGGAATCTGTCAGCACGAGTCGCGCGCGGCTCGAGAGATTAAGAAAGTCGAGATAACCGAGTGGATCGATCAGGCGCAGAGATTTGATTGCCTCGACACGATCGCTCAATCCGAGCTCGGCGATCGTCTTTCTTGTTCGTGGATGCACGGGAAAGACGATGGGCAACTTCGTCGCGATTGCTTCGAGCGCCGCAAGAATCCGCTCGAATGAATCACGCAGATCGACGTTCGACGGACGATGCAGCGTGAGCAGCGCGTAATCGGTGCCCTGAAGACCGAGCTGCTCATGCGTCGGCAGCGCACGCGCGACTTCAAGATGTCTTTGCAGCGAATCGATCATGACGTTGCCGACGAAGCGAATTCGTTCGCGTGGAATGCCTTCAGCGATCAGGTTTTCATCGGCGTCGTGTGATGGCGTGAACAGTAAATCAGCGATCTGATCGGTCAGCAGGCGGTTGATCTCCTCCGGCATCGTGCGATCGCGACTGCGCAATCCGGCTTCGACGTGCGCCACTTTCACTCCGAGCTTCACACAGACTAGCGCACACGCGATCGTCGAGTTCACGTCGCCGACGACGAGCACCCAGTCAGGCTTTTCACGAAGCACAACCGGCTCAAAGCGCTCCATCACCGCTGCCGTTTGCACTGCGTGTGAGCCAGAGCCGACGCCGAGGTGCACGTCAGGTTGCGGCAGATCGAGATCGCGAAAGAACGAATCGGACATTGCAGCGTCGTAATGTTGTCCGGTGTGGACGACGAGCGGCAGGAAGGTGTCGGGACGCTTTTTCATCGCGGCCACGATCGGCGCCACTTTCATGAAGTTGGGCCGCGCCCCCACGACGTTGATGACTTTTAGCATTTTCTTTCAGCCACAAAAAGGCACAAAAACACAAAAGTATTTTCCGATTAGTTCAGGTACACATTCCCTCATTCTTTTTTGTGCCTTTTTGTGGGCTTCTTTTGTGCCTTTTGTGATCACAGCCGGATGACGCGGGCGCTGCTCTCGCGCCGGACGTCGCCATTCAGCGCGTTGCGCGTGTCAACGATGAGCGGCACGAGCGAGCAAACGCGCTTGTAATCGATGTCGCTGTGGTCGGTGACGATGACCACGCAATCAGCATTTTGCAGCTCGTCGTTCGTTAGCGGCACGGAGCTCAGCGGCTCCCCGCTCGCCTCAATGTGCGCGTCGTCGAAGCGCAGCTCTGCTACGAACGGATCGTGATAACGCACGTTCGCACCCTTTGCGCGCAAACGATCGATGATCGACAGCGCGGGACTCTCGCGCACGTCGTTGATGTCTTTTTTATACGCGACGCCGAGTAGCAACACGTTCGAGCCCTTCATCGCTTTGCGCTCGTCGTTCAACCCATCGGCAACGAGTTGGACCACGTGCTCGGGCATCCGCGAGTTGACTTCCTCCGCCAGACTGATGAAGCGCGAGTCGAAACCGTGCTGGCGCGCTTTCCACGAAAGGTAGTGTGGATCGAGCGGGATGCAGTGACCGCCGATGCCCGGGCCGGGATAAAACGGCATGAAGCCGAACGGCTTCGTGGCAGCGGCGCGAATCACTTCCCACGTGTCGATGTTGAGCGCGTAGCAAAGTCGCGCCATCTCATTCGCCATACCGATGTTAACTGCGCGAAACGTGTTTTCGAGAAGCTTCGCCGCTTCGGCAACACGCGCTGAGCTGACTGCGTGTACATCGTTGACGATCTGCGAATAGAGATGCGCCGCCACGACTGTCGATTCGTCCGTCACGCCACCCACTACTTTCGGAATGTTATGCGTCTGAAACTGCGGGTTGCCCGGATCGACACGTTCGGGCGAAAACGCGAGCAGGAAATCTTCGTCGAGTTTCAGTCCCTTTGCTTCGAACATTGGCAACAACACTTCGTCAGTGGTGCCGGGATAAGTCGTCGATTCGAGAATGATTATTTGACCGCGGCGCAGGCGCTCTGCGATCTGTTCGGCGGCCGCGAGAATGTAGGAGACGTCGGGCTCTTTTGTTTTGCGCAGCGGGGTTGGCACGCAGATGATGATCGCATCGCACTCGCTGAGATGACTGAAATCCGTGGTGGCCCGCAGTCGCTTTGCGTCGACAACTTCCTTCACTTTACGCGAGGAGACGTCGCCGATGTAGGAAGTGCCGGCGTTGATTTGTCTGGCCTTTGCTTCGTCGACTTCAAAGCCCGTGCCGTGAAATCCTTTGGAAGTAAACTCGACGAGCAGCGGCAGGCCGACGTAGCCCAGGCCGATAACACCGATGTGAGCCTGCTTGTTTTTTATTAAAGAGATTAGGTCGTTTTTCATATGGTGGCGAAACTCCGAAACGCAAGATAACACAGATAGGAATCCGTATTCATCCGCGCTAATCTGTGGCACTATACGCGGACCCTATGCCCAAAGACTCCCCCACAAAGCTCGTCCGTGGTCTGAGCCTGCTCGACGCGACGATGATCGTCGTAGGCTCGATGATCGGATCGGGAATCTTCATCGTTTCCGCTGAATCATCGCGGCTCGTCGGCTCGCCGGGCTGGCTCATTATGGCGTGGGCACTCGCGGGCGTGCTCACGATCACCGGCGCGCTCTGTTGCGCCGAGCTGGCGGCGATGTGGCCACGCGCGGGTGGCCAGTACGTTTTCCTGCGCGAAGCTTATGGACCAGCGACCGGCTTCCTGTTTGGCTGGGGCCTGTTTCTGATTATCCAAACCGGCACGATCGCCGCCGTCGCAGTCGCTTTCGCAAACTTCACCGGCGTACTCACCGATCGCATCGCCGGGGATAAATATCTGATCGCGCCTGTCGTTCTGGTGCACCCGTTCCAGATCAATCAACTGACGTTCAATGGTTACGCGTTGAGCTTGTCGAGCCAGCAGCTCCTCGCAGTCGTGATGATTCTCTTTCTCACTTTCATCAACACGCGCGGGCTCCAGACCGGAAAGGTCATTCAGAATACTTTCACGTTTACAAAAACCGCCGCCCTGCTCGGGCTGATTTTGGTCGGATTGATCTTCGGTTGGAATAGCGGCAGCGCTGCATACACGTCGTCATGGTGGGCGCCGTGGGAGAACGGCTGGAAACCTTCAGCGTCGCAGGTGTGGTTCGAGCCTGTTGGCGAAGGCTTGCTCATTCTTGCGCTGCTGATGATGCTCGGTCGCGCGATGGTTGGACCACTCTTCGCGCAGTCTGCGTGGAACAATGTGACGTTCACGGCGGGTGAAGTGCGCGATCCCGGGAAGAACTTACCGCGCGCGTTGCTGCTTGGCTGCGGGCTCGTGGTGACGTTTTACCTGCTCGCGAACCTCGCTTACGTGGTGACGCTGCCGCTCGAAGGCATTCAGAACGCGCCGCAGAATCGCGTCGCGACGGCGGTGATGCAGGCGGTGCTTGGACCAAGCGGCACGATCATCATGGCGATCGCGATCATGATCTCGACGTTTGGTTGTAACAACGGGTTGATACTGGCGGGCGCGCGTGTTTATTACGCGATGGCGCGCGACGGTTTGTTCTTCAAACGTGTGGATAGCGTGAATGAGTTTCACGTGCCGGCTGTGGCATTGATCGCGCAGGGATTGTGGGCGTCGTTCCTGGTGTTGCCGCGCACGGTGACCGTTAATCAACAGACGGGCTCGTACACGTTTGGGAACGTTTACACGCAACTGCTCGAGTACATCGTCTCCGCAGACCTGGTCTTTTATGTGTTGATGGTTGGGGCAGTGATCGTGATGCGGCGTAAAGCGCCGGAGATTGAGCGGCCATACCGGACGTTTGGGTATCCGCTCGTGCCGTTGATTTACATCGTGATTGCGGGCTTGTTCATTATCGATTTGGCGATACTCGCACCGTCCACGTCGGGGATTGGGTATTTACTGGTGGCGACGGGCATTCCTATGTACTTTATTTGGAGACGCGGATGAACAAGGATAAACGCGGATCGGCTACTTGAGCCATTCGTCAGCGATCTCTGTTTCGACTTTTACGGGGACAGTCTTTAGATATTCCTCACCAGCGACGCGCATCGTACGCTCAACCTTTTCGGCGATAGCCTTAGCTTCGTCAGCGTCAGCTTCGACTACGATCTCGTCGTGAATGATGTTGACCACTTTCGCGTTCGTTTCGCGTAATTCGTCGCGCAACAACTTCAACGCACGTTTCAATATATCAGCGCTCGTGCCCTGGATCGGCGTGTTCTTGCCGTTACGCTGCGTCATCGAGATCTGTTGGCGGTCGTTTTCATCGTAGCGGAAACGCACGAGACGGCCGGACGCGGTGCGCGCCTGCCGCTCGCTGACTGCCCTGTTCGCCGCCTCGCGCAGGTACGAATCCAGTTGTCGATAAGTACCAAAGTACCGGCGCAAAACATTCTCAGCATCCGGCACAGTCAACCCGGTCATCATCGCGAAGCGCTGCGCACCAATCCCGTAAACCACGCCAAAGTTCAATCGCTTCGCAAAATCGCGCTGCTCCTTTGTCACCTGATCGAGCGACGCATTGAACACCTGGGCCGCCGTCACACGATGTAAATCCGCTCCTGAGTGGAAAGCCTCCATAAACCCACGATCACCTGAGAACTCCGCGAGAATCCGCAGTTCGATCTGCGAATAATCGGCAATGATCAGCTTCCTTCCCTCGGGATAACCACTGAAACATCGCCGGTACTCGACCGCGTGAGGCACTTGCTGAATATTCGGGTTCGTACACGCGAAGCGACCGGTCGGCGCGCCTATCTGCCGGAAATCCGCATGCAGGCGGCCGGTCACGCGATTGATCATCTCGATCATGTTCTCGCCGTAACTCGTGAGCGCCTTCTGCACGGTTCGATACTCCAACAAAGTACCGATGATCGGATACTCCACCGCGAGCGGCTGCAATATCCAATTGCGCGTCGATGCAGGAACCGGAATGCCGAGACGTGTTAGTGCCTTGGTTAACTGCTGCTGCGAATCGAGATTGATGTCCTCACGTTGTGGACCACCGAAAAGAGATCCTTGCGACGACTCTTCCGCCAGCACTTGCTGCAACTGCTCCGCCAGCTCGACTCTTCTCTTCTCGACGATACTGAGCTGCTCGAGCCAGCGCTCTTTGTGCATGTAAAAGCCGGCGAGCTCGATATCGACCACCGGCATCACGCATTCAAACTCGAGCTGCGCGCACTTCACGAGGGACTCGGATTTCAAACGCTCGATCAGTTTTTCACGCAACGGCAAAAGGATCGCCGCATCACGCGCGGCATATTCAAGCTGAGCTTCAGTCAGCTCGAAGTTCCAGTTGCTCAACCGCTCTGACTTATCGACCGCTTCGTTTAGATATCGACTCGCAACCGTCTCGAGGCCGTGCCGCTCTTCGATGTCGCCCGCACCGACGAGCTGGCTGGCAAGCAGCGTGTCAAACAACCCGCCGAGATCGACGCCGAGATTGTGCTTGATGAACTTTGCGTCGAATTTTGCGTTGTGCGCGATCTTGATCGGACGCGGTGCTTCGAGCAGGCGACGCAAGGGTGCGAGTGCTTCGCTCTTCGTCGAATCGCCGTTAGCGAAGTGATCGAAGTCGACGATGTAAACGCGATCCGTGGTCGCGAGCTGGATCAGTCGGAGTCGAGAGGTGTACGGATCGAGCTCGGTGGTTTCAGTGTCGAGACCGACCACCGGTTGCGTTGCGAGGGATTCGATTGCTTTCCGAAGCTCATCGGAAGTCTTGATTAGAACGTAATTCATTAATCGGTGTAATCTGTGGATAAACCTACAAAGCCATCAGTCGCTTCAACATGAAAATCTGCCCTTTATGCTGGGCTTCGTGATCGATCAAACGGTGCAGGATCCAGCGCAGGTTGTATTCCGTCGTTTCACCATGTCGTTCAAACGTGATGATACGCTCGAGATCCTTGTCGTTGTATGAGAAGAGCACGTCGCGCGTTTGGTTGCGAATCTTCTCGATCTCTTTCAAGCAAAACTCCGTCGTGTAACCCTTGCGCGCGACACCGTCAACGTCATCGAGCACGTCCCAGTAAGGCGCCTGCTTGTCTTCGTCCGTAAGCTCGTGCCCGCTGACAACCATCTGCATCCAGAACCACTCCGCTTCGCCGATGTGCAGCACCAGTCCGCCAATCGAGTGCGCGCCGAGAAACGGGGGCTTGCCGATCAAATCGTCAGGCACGGTTTTCACCGCCGCGACAACCTGGCCACGCACTTCTTC
The DNA here is from genome assembly GCA_035463335.1 of Pyrinomonadaceae bacterium. Taxonomy (GTDB): domain Bacteria; phylum Acidobacteriota; class Blastocatellia; order Pyrinomonadales; family Pyrinomonadaceae; genus PSRF01. The sequence goes on from DATHTI010000165.1 coordinate 6,523, forward strand.
CATGCCGCTGAGGTAATAACCGATGCCCGTGGCTAGTCCCGGATGTGGCGTTAACACTCGGCGTCTCATCTCTCAGATCCTTTCATATAAATCCTGTGAAACCGGATGCGGCCTCACAAAAATCAGAAGGAGCATCGCGGCCGTCGCGCCCATGAAGGCGCTGACGAGAAATGCGACTGTGGGTCCTTTCCAGTCCCAAATCATACCCATCAGAAACGATGCAGGAAACACCGTCACACCAAAAGCCAGATTGTACAGGCCGTAAGCCGTTCCGCGTTGCTCCGGCCGCACGAGATCGGCAACAAGCGCCTTCTCAGCGCCTTCCGCGAGTCCGAAGTAAATGCCGTAGACGAGAAACAGTACCCAGAGTGAAGCCTGGTGCGTGGCAAAAGCAAACCCTGCGTAAACAGCCGCATACAACACCCAACCCGCAACTATCAAACGCTTGCGCCCGAGACGATCTGATAAATCGCCGCCCAGCAACGAGCTCAAAACCTTCATGCCGTGATGTGCGGCCCACAACAACGGAATAAGCGCGACTGAGACCCCTGAATCCATCGCTCGCAGGATGAGAAAACTGTCCGACGAGTTGGAAAGCGTGAAGAGCGCGAGCACGAGGAGAAAGCGTTTGAAGTTACTGTCAAACCCGCGCAACGAGAGTTTTTTGATCTCAGTCCCGGCCGGCACATGCCGCGGCGACTCGCGCATGAAAAAGATCGCCACGAGCACTGCAATCAGCGCTGGTACTGATGCCGCCAGAAAGATCTTCGAAAACTCTCCGGTCGTCGGAGATTTGGCATTCGCGACAAAGAGAATAACGAGCAGGTAGCCAAGCAGCGGTCCAATTACAGCGCCGCCGTGGTCCATCGCACGATGAAACCCAAACGCGAGGCCCCGCTGCTCGACGCGAACGGTGTCAGCGATCATCGCATCACGCGGCGCCGTTCTGATTCCCTTGCCGACGCGGTCCGTCAGCCGGATCGCGAGCACCTGCGTCCACGTTTGTGCAAACGCGAGCAGCGGTCGCGCCAGTCCCGCGACGGAATAACCTGCAACGACGAGCAACTTTCGTTTTGCCAAACGGTCGCTGAGGTAACCGGCGAAGAGTTTTAGCAGGCTCGAGATCGACTCAGCGAGACCTTCGATCGTGCCGATCGCGCGTGCGGAAGCTCCCAAACTGGTCGCAAGAAAGATCGGCAGCAGCGGGTAGATGATCTCACTCGACGCATCGTTGAGCAGGCTGACCAGACCGATCGCAAATACGTTGCGCGGCAACCCGCGATAACGCCGCCACAAGTTGGGATGCACTTTTTCATCCACAGATTTCACAGATTTTTCTTCTGTGTAATCTGTGGATGGCTTTCGGTTCTGGTGTAGCTGGCCCTGACGATGGTCTTGATGTTGCCGCGGACGTGAAAGTCTCCTTCGATCTCGACGCGCAGCGGATCGCAGGCGGCGACGAAGTCTTCGAGAATGATGTTGATGACGTGCTCGTGAAAAATCTTTACGTTGCGAAACGAGTTGATGTAGAGCTTCAAACTCTTCAGCTCGATACAGCGCTCGTTCGGAACGTATTCGATGCGGATGGTCGCGAAGTCAGGGAAGTCAGAGAACGGGCAGATCGCCGTGAACTCGGTGATTTCGAAATTGATCTTGATCTCGCTGCCGGGAAACTCGTACGGGAACGTGTCGAGCGGAAACAGGCTCATCTCCGCTCGCGGCGTCGATTGAATATTGAGACATTGCTGGCTCATCTGTTTTTATAATCCGTGTGATCTGTGGTTAATAAGCACGTTGCTTATTGCCGATGTCGAAGAACTTGATCAGCACCAGTCCCGCCAGGAAGCCGCCGATGTGCGCAGCATACGCAACACCGCCTTGTTGCGATCCACCACCAAGCATACCAAGCCCGCTAACCAACTGGAACGCAAACCAGATCCCAATCGCAACATAAGCCGGCACGTCAGTTAAAAACCGGAACAGGATCACTGTCACCCGTCGCTTCGGATGCAGCAGCATGTAACCGCCGAGGACACCCGAGATCGCGCCCGAAGCACCAAGACTCGGAACCAGCAACGCGCTTTCACTCGTCGAAAAAACGCCGGTCGTAAACACGTGGGCCAACGACGCAATCACGCCGCACAACAGGTAGAACACGAGATACTTCACGTGGCCCAAACGATCCTCGATATTGTCGCCGAAGATCCAGAGGAAGAGCATGTTGCCGGCGATGTGCGCAAAGCCGCCGTGCATGAACATCGAGGTGAAGAGCGTCAGGTAAACCGAACCTGGGGTTGGACCAAGACCCGGAATGATTATGCGCTGGCCTGCGTACTCGATGGCCCGCGGCGGAGTCGTGATATCGCGGCCCTGAAGAATTTCCGCCGGCACGGTCGAGAATGAATAGGTGAACCCATCGTTGCCGCCAAGTCCCTGAAGGACAACAAAGACAAAAATATTTAGCGCGATGAAGGCATAGTTAACGATAGGAGTCGTTTGCCTGTCAGTATTGTCGTCGTAAAGCGGAAAAACCATGGTCCATCACCTCATGCCGGAAATGAGGAAAAATTTTAGCGCAACCCGTATGCGCAGATTGTGACGTGGCTGTTGTATTTTACTTTAATCCGCGTGCGCGAGCGCGGGCTCCTCGCGCGGCTTCAATAATTCGTAGCCTTCTGAACGCGCGACGTAAGTCGCCGCCGTGAGATCGCCGGTGACGTTCAATGTCGTGCGACACATGTCGAGTATTCGATCCACGCCAAGGATAATCGCGATCAACGCCGGGTTCACGCCGATCGTCACGAGCACGCCGATGATAAATGGAATCGAGCCCGACGGAATACCGGCCGTGCCAATTCCACCGAGTATCGCAAGATAAACCACCATTAGCTGCTGGCCCATCGTTAAATCTACGCCTGCAAGCTGGGCCAGAAACAGCACGGTCACGCCTTCATACAGCGCGGTCCCGTTTTGATTCGCAGTCGCGCCAACAGTCAAAACAAAACTATTAATCTGCTGCGGCACGCCGAGGTTTTGTTCTGAAACTCGCAACGCTGTCGGCAGTGTCGCATTCGACGACGAAGTCGAAAATGCCGTCAATATCACGGTCTTTATGCGCCGGAAGAATTCGAGTGGCGAGATGCGCGAAAGGAAATAGACTGACAGCGAGTAAACGCCGAACATGTGCAGCGACAAACCGATCAGCACAGTTACGACAAACCACCCGAGCGCTTGCAGCAGGTCCAGGCCAAACCGCGCGGTGTTGTTGAAGAGCAGGCACGCGACGGCGTACGGCGCAAACTTCATGATCATCTCGATGATCTTCGCTGTGATTTCGTAAACCCCCTCGAGCACGCGCAGCACCGGACCCGTGACCGGCATCGGAAGCAACGTGATCGCGATGCCAAGCATGAGCGCAAAGAACATGAGGTGCAGCATGTTTGCGTCTTCTTTGCCGGCAACTGCAAAAAACGGGTTCTTCGGAACAATCGTTTCCACGACGGACATCAGCGGCTTCGGTGTCGCACTGCTTGCCTGCTTCGCTGCTTCCACGGTCTTCGTCGCATCATTCGCATACCGTTGCTGCAAAGCGACCGCAGTGCCCGGGTCGATGCGCGTGCCGGGCTTGATCGTGTTGGCGAGCGTGATGCCGATCAACGCCGAAATCGCGGAAATCACGAGACAATAGCCGAACGACTTCAGACCCACACGACCGAGTTTGCGAATGTCGCCGATGCCTGCAACTCCGACAACGAGCGAAGAGAACACAAGCGGGACTACAATCATCAACAACAAACGGAGAAACAGTTGGCCCACCGGGTTCGTGATGTTGTCGACAATCCAGGCGACTGTAGGGTGATCGCCGCCCAGGATTTTATTAACCGAAATTCCGGCGATTACGCCGACCGCAAGACCAATCAAGATCTTGTTATGAAGCGCCATGCCCTTCGGCTTATCGGGCGTCTCTTCGTCGAGATCGGTTGCTATCCTACGCTCGAACGCATCTCGCTCGATTTTTTTTGGGTTGTCTCTTTTTTCAGGCATGTGTGTGTTTGAGATTAACGACCCCAGCGCAACTTGTCGCGCAAAACGTCGAAGTAGTTTCGATTGCTCGGCTGAATGAGATTGAACGTCGTTCGGCTCTTGCGGATCCTGACGCGGTCCGCAACTTTGAGAGCAAAACCAACTTGCCCGTCGAGCGTCAGCGCCACCTCTTCATTGTCCGTCTTTAGCAACAACTCGATCTCCGCATCGTCCGGCACGACTATCGGGCGGTTTGAAAGCGTAAACGGACAAATCGGTGTTATCACAACTGCATTCATCGAGGGAAAGATAACTGGTCCACCCGCGGAAAGATTGTAAGCAGTCGAGCCGGTTGGGGTGGAGACGATTAGACCGTCGGCGCGGAACGAGTTGACGAACTGGTTGTTGAGATAGGCCTCGATCTCGATGATGCGCGCGAGTGCCGACTTGTTGATGACCACGTCGTTCAGAACACGGCTCGTCTTCGGCGGATCCTCGTGACGACGCAGCTCGACGGCAAGCATGACGCGTCGATCGAGGCGGTAGTTTCCCGCGAGGATCGACTCGAGCGCGCTGTAGAGCTCTTCAATGCGAAACTCGGCGAGGTAACCGAGCCCGCCGTAGTTGACGCCCAGAACCGGCACTTCCTGATCGCCGATCATGCGCGCGGTGGCGATCATCGTGCCGTCGCCACCGAGCACGAGCATGAGATCGACCTCGCTGGCGAGTGCGTCGCTCTCAGCCTGCGGGACGGGGCAGCCGGTCTGGTGTTCGATACGCTCGCGCTCGAGATCTGGACC
>DATHTI010000166.1:0-4339 GCA_035463335.1 Pyrinomonadaceae bacterium
CGAGCGGTGTTCCAATCCCGCGACAGGATCAGAAACCGGACAACAAAGTTTGGATCGTGCGGGCTGATGAGTTGGAGCTGGCGGCGGCTGCGGCGGTTCCGGTGACGACGTTGAACTTCGGTCGTGTCAACAACACAAACAACGCGCCCGAAGGCGTTCAGGACCCCAGCTTCAGCGGCCAGTCAGTGATGGTCACAAAGCCAGTGGGACTCGAGACCCAGGGACTAACCACGAAGAAGTCTGCAAGCAAATACGGCGCGCATCCGATGGGCAAGACTGTCGATTCGGTGCTCAATGTGACTGTCGTCAGAGACGACATCACAGGGACGCATGCGGAGGAGCTGTCGGGTTGGACCATCGAAGAGGAGAAAGGTTCATTGCCCGCGGCGCTTTGGGACGAAGCAAAGCCCAACCTCAAGCCGTCTGAGCCGAGCGCGAAACTGATCGAAGGTTGTATCACCGGTATCAAGCGGCTGAAGCCGCCGCGCGGCAAACTCGGAAACAAGGCCGAGCCGCCACCGGTTCAATGGCACCCGCTTGATCGGTTTGATGTGCCGAAGTCACCACCGGCGCAGCGGCCTCCGACGGCCGGTCGCGATCGAGATATTCAGAAGGTGATGGTCCAAAAGCAAGTCGAGCAGGAAGACGTTGCCGCTGCACTAGAGGCGTCTGGCTTTTCTCTAACATGGAAATCGCTGCCGCAAGCTGAGATCCGCTTCAGAGAATTACAAGCCGATCCGCTCGCCGGCGCCGTTGCTGCCTAACTTTTTTAGCCACAAAAAGGCACAAAAAGCACAAATGATCTTCTACGACAATTACGAAGCCCCTTTGACTGCCGGAGGCTACCGGTTGGTCCTGCAACAAACCGTGAGTCTCGAAGGCGAGGAGCCGCGACATTATTACCGAGATCAGCGGTTTGAAGTCCTCGCTCCGCGTTACTCGATCGATGCCGATGAGATTCAGGCTTCATTTCCGCCAAGCGGTGGCGTTGCTGATTACACAAGCATCCTGCCGCATCTCGTGCTTGGCAGTCGCAATCTGCCGTGGGAAAGAACAGTATGGCCAGACATGCGTGGCGAGCCGTGGCTGGCATTGCTCGTGCTTTCCGAGCAGGACGTCGTCGATGGCCACGTCGTGTTTAAGACGGGAACCGTCGCCGATCTCAAGCCACACCGTCCCGACGATCTTCATGGCGATGACGAGTTACTCGTCGACTGGTTTCAGCTCGATGAAGCCGGGTCAGTCATGCTGCCGCGTTTCACTCGCACCGAAGATATCCACACGCCCGTCAGGCTGCTCGATATGGATCTCGAGCTGTTTCGCAAAGTTTGTCCGAGTCGAAAAGAACTGCCGTTGCTCGCACACATTCGCCACGTCGACACGGCTGACAAGGTCCCGCTCGAAATGGTTGCGGACGGTGAGTTCTCAGTGCTCGTCGCTAATCGTTTCCCGCCGCTCGGATCGAACACGGTCTACTTGATCTCGCTCGAAGGGTGGCAAGAGCTGCTCGACACACCCGCGACCACGTCTCATACGCGTTTGCGACTCATCGTTCTTTCGAGCTGGAGCTTCGTGAATAACCCGACCGGACACGACACCTTCGGCGGGCTGATGCAGCAACTGAAGAAAAACTCGAATCTTTTTGGCGTCTCATTGCCTGCGACGAGCGGTAACGACTACGTCGATCGCGCACTCAAGCGCGCCTACGTGCCGCTCGATTACAAACCACTGGAAAGCACGGCAACGTTCGCGTGGTATCGCGGGCCTTTGACGCCGCTGCGCCGCGAGCCACTTGCGCTCACAACTTTCGAACGCGCCGATGCGGCCATGATCTTCGACGACGGCAAAGGAATCATGGACGTCTCTTACGCTTGCGCGTGGGAGCTGGGCCGGCTGCTGGCGTTGTCGTCGCCCGCGTTTGTGAAAGGGCTGCGACTGTTTATGGAGCGGCGGCAGAATGCAGAAGAGTTCGCCAAAGAGATCGAAGCATTTGTCAAACTGCATCGCTCGTCTTTCAAGGATCCGATTTCCGACGAAAGGCCGAACGAGCAGATCACGATTGCCGGCGATTTGATCGAATGGATCGCGCGTCTGGTGATGTTGTATCCGGTGCCGTTTCATTATCTCGTTCCACACCAGTCGCTCTTGCCGTCTGAGTCGCTGCGCTTCTTTCATCTCGACGATAACTGGGTTGATGCGCTCGTTGATGGCGCGTTCAGCATTGCGGTGCGAAACGTTGATGACAAACGTTCGGCGTTGCGATCGGAGTTGCAATCGACGTTATCCAGGATTGTTTATCAATACCGGCTGCGATTGCAGGGCCAGAATCCTGAGTGGGCGCCTTCCGAGAGTTACATGAAAACTCCGAAGTCAGGATTTCTGTTGCGTTCACGAGTGGTAGCGGGTTGGCCGGGAGTTGAGGTAACGGCGAAGACGAATGCCTCAGAGGACAAGAACATTCCGAAGATTCTTCGTTTCGATCAGATCGCGGAGGGTGTCTTGTTCTGTCTCGCGCGCGGAGAAATCACGGAAGTGACTTTTCGTGAGCCGCGCGAGGGCATCACGTTTGGTGTTGGGAGTGATGGGAAGCTGGAAGCGAGATCGGGTAAGTCTTTGGATGTCAAAAAAGATTTGCTACGCAGTGGAGTTCCTGGCGGAGTAGTGGATATTTCCAAACTTCAAACCGAATTAGCCAGCCCCGGCTCCGCCGCACTTGCGACCGAGATGATCCGCAAACCTGAAGAACAATCAATCACCTGGGGGCAGAAATAGTGGTACACAAAAGGCACAAAATGCACAAAAAGATATGAGCTCACTACTTGTTCCGATAAAGGTCCAGGCGCTGGTGATCGACGACATGGTCATCAAGAGAAGTGGCGTCTTGAAGGATGGCGATCAATACGTCGCCAATGTCGGGCGCTGGTCCCCGGTAATTTATGACTACGGGCGGCTCACCCAGTCACTGGCGGCGCCTGGTCCAAGTCCATTCTACGGGGCGACGCGGGAGTACGACGGTCATGCAGCAGAACAACTGGTCCTCAAAGATTTCTCCGTCTTGCCGCAAGACAACGATCGCGGCGTCTACCTGCACTGGGTTTTGCCGTCCGGCTTACGACACGCTTACACACCGGGCTCACTGGATTTCCCTGCTCTCCCCGATCACTGGTTGATCGTGCGCTTTGCACGTCGTAATTCAGAGTTGAAAACCAGGGCTTGGTTTATCGATGGCAGCGTAGTCATCAGCGAGGAGAACGGCAACCTCCTTTTCCCGGGCACCGGTAAGTACGCAGCAAAACGCACCGGCAAAGTAGTTCCTTTCGAGCAGTTTCCTGCCGCGAATTCAACAGGAGAGCGGACCACGTTAACCGCGGTTGGCAACGAGCTCACAGAATCGCCAACATTCACCGCGTTCATTGCCGAGAATCGCAACGTCTTTTCCTGGCACGACAAACTCGAAGATCTGCGCGAACCGAATGCGCAAGGCTCCGTCCCCGAAGGAACAACACTCACTTACTCACTAATTGGCTGGTACCGGGAGCCAGGCAAAGAACCACTCGTATCAGCTAGCGCAAAAGTGACTGAGCAGAAGAACACGCGGGGCAAGTTGCTGGGCTGGCTGATCGATCCTCCCGGCTGGTTCATAAGTGCAGACTCAACGCCAGCCGTCGAGCTACTGAAACGGCGCTCGGTGTTTCATGGCATGGTGGCCCATATCAATTATTGGAGTGGGCCAACATATAAAGGACAGCTACTCGGCTACCCGGGTTCGCCGCGAGTGGGCGGAACGTTGTCAAAGTCAACTCCATCTTTCAAAGTCGGCGTCGGCAACAGCGCCGAAGACGCGCTCGTGTCCCTCGTCTCGAGCGAATACAGTGGAGAACAACTGCCAAAGACTCTCGAGAAAGAGCAGCCGAATCTTTGGAAGGCTCTCGAAGCCGTCATCTATCGCCAGGCTGAAACACTCGTGCGAAGTTGGAACGTCGCGCCGCGCGATATGACGGTCCATCAAAACTGGTTCGCCACGCGTGACGCCGGCAAAATTTGGTACATACGTCCTGCGGCAGATGAGCAGGGCGTGTTTCCGAGCTACGCCGACAAGACAGCGGAGCAAACTGCACTGCGTCCTACAGCCGAGCAGCTCGCAAAGCTGAAAGAGTTGAATCAAGTTCAGGCTGACGCCGACGCAGCCGGCCGTGAACTGGCCGCTCTGCAACAGGAGTTGTACGCGCGCTGGTGGAAGTTGTGTAAGAAGACGCGCGAGCCGTTTGTGCGCACTCTCGAACCTGAACAAGCCGATTGCGACAAGTTAGTCGAACAGGTCAAGCCGCTGCGCGCCAAA
>DATHTI010000167.1:0-2529 GCA_035463335.1 Pyrinomonadaceae bacterium
TCCTGACTTGTTCTTTTTCCGGACCATGTTTTTAGTGGAAGATTAGGCTAATGGAACAGCAAAACAAGATTCGTGTTGGGATTTTTGGTGGGTCGGGATATGGCGGCTCGGAGTTGCTCCGTATTCTGCTGTTCCATCCGAATGTTGAGATTGTGTTCGTTACGGCTAATGAGCAGGCGGGCAAGCCGATCGGCGAAGTTCATCGCAATCTCAACGGTCTCACGAATCTGAACTTCATTAAAGACGCGGAAGATCTCAGCGACATCGATTGCGTGTTTCTCGCGCTTCCGCATGGCCAGGCGATGGACATCGTTCCGCGCCTCCCGTCGAACGTGAAAGCCATCGATCTCTCGGGCGATTTCCGTTTGCGCGATCAGAGCGTCTTCGAGAAGCATTACAAACAACCGCACACTGCGATGCACGCGCAGCCGGAGTTTGTCTACGGTTTGACTGAAACCAACCGCGACGCGATTCGCGACGCGCGCTTGATTGCCAATCCCGGCTGCTTCGCAACCGCGACTCTGCTGGGCCTCGCGCCGTTAGTTGCTAACGCGTGGCTCAACGGACGTGTTGTTGTTGATGCCAAGACTGGATCGTCGGGCTCGGGCGCGAAGGCCGCGGCAAACACGCATCATCCGCAACGAATGACTTCGTTCTACGCGTATAAGCCTTTCACGCACCAGCACGTTCCGGAGATCGAGCAGGAGCTGGCACACGCCGGTGATTGGACCAGCGAGCTCGTGTTCATGACGCACTCGCTGCCCGTCGCGCGCGGAATTTTTGCGTCGATCTATGCGGAAAGTAAAACGGAGACGACTGAGACCGAACTGCGCCAGATCTTCGCTGACTTTTACCAGCAATCTTTCTTCGTGCGCCTCGTGAATGGCTCGCCTGACATCAACTGGGTGAAGACAACAAACTTCTGCGACATCGGTTTCGCTGCGCGTGGCAAACAGATTGTCGTCTTCTCTGCGATCGACAACCTGGTCAAGGGCGCCGCCGGCCAGGCGGTGCAAAACATGAACTTGATGTTTGGCCTGGATGAAAGAACCGGCTTGATGCTGGTGGGAACAAATCCGTAACACGGATCACACGAATGATCACGAACGAAGACCAGTTCCAGCTCGCCACGTACAAGAAGATGCCGATCGCTGCCGAGCGTGGCGGGGACGTCTGGATCTACACGAGCGACGGCGAGAACTATCTCGACCTTTACGGCGGTCACGCTGTCGCCGGTACGGGCCATTGTCACCCGCACGTCGTCGAAGCGATCCGGAAGCAGGCCGGCGAGTTGTTGTTCTATTCGAACCTCGTCTACTCGAGCGCGCGTGCGCGGGCCGCGGAGAAGCTCGTCTCGATCGCTCCTGCTCCGCTGAGTAAAACTTTCTTCTGCAACTCCGGCACGGAAGCAAACGAGAACGCGATGCGCATGGCGCGCATGGCCACCGGCCGCGAGAAGATCATCACCTTCTCGGGCGGCTTTCACGGGCGCACCGCCGACGCGATCAGCGCTACGTTTCTCGGCAAGTATCGCGAGATCGGAAAGCCGAACGTGCCCGGACACCTCGAAGCCGAGTTCGGCAACATCGAATCGGTCCGCGCACTCGCCGACGACACTGTCGCCGCGATCATGCTCGAGCCGATCCAGTCGATGGCTGGTGTGCGCATCGCCGAGCCTGAGTTTTATCGGTCGCTGCGCACGTTGTGTGACGAGCGTGGCATCGTGCTCATTTACGATGAAGTGCAGACTGGTGTGGGACGTACAGGCCAGTGGTTCTTTGCTGGCAGCGACGCCGGCAGCGGTGTCGTGCCTGACGTCGTGACACTCGCGAAGGCGTTGGGCAGCGGTGTTCCCGTTGGTGCGTGTCTCGTGACTGACGCGATCGCTTCACACATCAAGGAGAACGATCTCGGGACGACGTTCGGCGGCGGCATGCTCGCGATGGCGGCCGTCACGGCGACGCTCGAAGCGATTGAGGACGATGGCATGCTGGAGAATGTGCGGCGTGTCGAGACGTACCTGCGCGCGCGCTTGCGTGAGGTTGACAAGGTTGAGGCAGTTCATGGGCTCGGATTTCTGCTTGGGATCGAGTTCAAGGAAAACGCGGCGGCCGTTCACAAGCGATTGCTTGAGCGCAAGATTATTACAGGGACATCGAGTAATCCCAACGTGCTGAGATTGTTGCCGCCGTTGTGTCTCGAGGAAGTGCATGTAGACATGCTTATTGCGTCGCTATGAATTTGCTAAGCACAACGGAGATGACTCGCGAGCAGATTGAGAAGTTGCTCGAATCTGCGCTGCGCTTCAAAAGTGGCGATGATGTTTCGAAGCCGCTCGCAGGGAAATCTGTGGCGCTCGTGTTTTTTAATCCGAGCTTGCGGACGCGTGCGTCGATGCAGGTGGGGATTTATGAGCTCGGTGGTAATCCGGTTGTGCTCGAGCCTGGCGGGACGAGTTGGACGCTTGAGCACCGAGATGGCACTGTGATGGATTCTGATAAGACTGAGCACGTGGCCGAATTTGTGCGC
>DATHTI010000168.1:0-4216 GCA_035463335.1 Pyrinomonadaceae bacterium
GAGCAACACGCCGGCAATTACAAACATCACCAGGTTGGCCCATGGGAAGTCGCGCGTAAACGGAAACCATACGAAGATGAAGAAGTAGGTTAAGAACGCGGCGAGCGTTAATACGAAACCCGTCCACAACGGCCAATTTAAACGTTTGATATTCATCGCGTTAATCCTATCTGTTAGATCCGCGTCGCCCATAGGCAACGAACACGCAAAGCAGTCCTACGACTAGCGGTGTCACAGCCGGCGCAACGCCCATCGTCATTACCGTTACCACAACAGCGCCGATCATGATGATCGTGAGTCCAATTGCAGCCAGCACTGTCAGGTGTTGTTGCCGGCGGAACAGTCCCGGCAGAACCAGTCCGAGTGCACCGAGCACCTCGCAGACACCGATGAATTTGAGAAACCACATCGGGGGTATCCACGCGTCTGGTGGCGGTGGCGGCAGCGGAATTATTGGCAGTAGCTTAGTGACACCAGCAAACAAAAATAACAACGCCAACAGTATTTGAATAATCCAGAGCACAACGTTCATGAGTTGTTTTCCTTTAAGAAGTTGAAATGTTTACTGCGATGGTAATCCTTCAATTTCCAGCAACGGGCGGATCTCGATTGTTCCGACTTTCGCCGGTGGCACGCGCTCCGCAATACTCATTGCCTCATCTAGATCTTTTGCGTCGATAATATAGTAACCGCCAAGTTGTTCACGCGTTTCCGCGAATGGACCATCAGTCACCAGCCTCTTACCGTTTCGCACACGCACGCTTGTTGCTGTTGCAACCGGATGCAGTGGACCGGATGCAACGTACTTGCCTGACGTGCTCAGCTCGCGCGCGAGCTGTGCGGATTCGACATAACAGTGCTCCCGCTCGCTGTCACTCAACGCCCCTTCCTCGAGATAAACCAACAGCATGTATTTCATCGTATGTTTTCCCTCCCAGTGCTAAATCGAACGGCGTGGCCGCGAATCGACACTCCAGCCGGAATTTTTTTATTATCAAACGTGCTTTCAAACGCCAACGTTACTGTCGACGCAGTCTATCGATCCGACTGGGGTCGAATTGTTGCAACTCTAATACGTCAGTTTGGCGATTTCGAGCTCGCCGAAGACGCGGCCCAGGAAGCCTTCACCGCCGCCGTCGACCAGTGGCGAACTGACGGCATTCCCGATTCTCCGCGCGCCTGGATCATTCAGACTGCAAAGCACAAAGCCATCGATCGCATCCGGCGTCAAACACGTCTACAGGAAAAACTCGAAGCGGATCCGGATTTCGCTTCTGAGCCCATCGTCGAAGGACCAGGTGTCAACTTCGATGAGATTCCAGACGATCGCTTACGACTAATCTTCACGTGCTGTCATCCTGCCTTGTCACTCGAAGCACAAGTAGCGCTCACGCTGCGTACTTTAGGCGGTCTTCAGACCGATGAAATCGCCCGCGCGTTTCTGGTTCCAACTGCCACGATGGCCCAACGTCTCGTGCGCGCGAAACGAAAAATTCGCGACGCTGGTATTCCCTTCAGCGTGCCTGACACAACCGAGATGCCTGAGCGTCTCGACGGAGTTCTGACGGCCATCTATCTCATCTTCACTGAAGGCTATGCGCCGACTCGCGGTGAGCCGCTCATCCGTGCGGACCTTTGCGCCGAAGCGATTCGTCTCGGGCGTCTTCTCCGCACACTGCTCGAGCCAAAGCCTCCGGCTGAAGCGACAGCTCTCGTGGCGCTGATGTTGTTGCACGATTCACGACGCGAGGCTCGACTGGATGAAGATGGCAATCTCGTTGTACTCGAAGAGCAGGATCGCACGTTATGGAATAGACCACAAATCGACGAGGCGCTGGTCCTGGTTGAGGAAGCGCTGCGCGGTGAGCCTGGTCCATTCGCACTCGAGGCGGCCATCGCTGCCGAGCACTGCAAAGCTGCGCGACCGGAAGACACAAACTGGTCGCAGATCGTGAAGCTCTACGATCTGCTTTCAGAAGTGATGCCTTCTCCGATCGTGTCGTTAAATCGCGCGGTGGCGGTGGCGATGGCCCATGGCCCAAAACCGGCGCTCGAATTAATCGATGAGTTGGCGGCCGCGGGCGAGCTCGACGACTATCATCTTCTACACGCCGCTCGTGCCGACATGCTGCGCCGGCTCGGCGACAACGAAGCGGCGGCCGAGAGTTACGAAGCCGCGCTCAACCTAGCCACAAACGACAGCGAGCGTCGCTTCCTCGAACGCCGCCTCAAAGAGATGCGTTCCTTGCCCCAATAAGGCACAAAATGCACAAATTGTTTTTTTAATTCTTTTGTGCCTTTTGTGCCATTTTGTGGCTAATGCTTTTAAGCGCCGGCGCCCTGGCCGTGCATCGCTGCGAGACGCTTGTCCATCTCTTCCGGTGTGACGTCTTCCTTGTGCGTGGCAACGGTCCAAACGTGGCCAAACGGATCCGTTAACGTCCCGGAGCGATCTCCGTAGAACTGATCCTGTAACGGCTTGAGCTCGGTGCCACCGGCGGCGATCGCCTGTGGAAAGATCGTGTCCACGTCGTCAACGTAGATCATCAGGCTAACCGGCGTGCCACCGTACTCCTTCACTCCCTTGAACTGTTCACTCGCATCGGCGAGCATGAACGGCGAGTCGCCGATCTTCATTTCGGCATGACCGATTTTGTCCCCGTGCGGCATGCGAAACAGCTCGACCGCGCCAAATGCCTTCTTGTAATACTCCATTGCCTCAGCCGCACCATTGATGACGAGGTAAGGCGTTAACGAATGATATCCCTCCGGAATTGGTTTTACGTCTGCCATAAACTATCCCCTTTCGTGGTTGAGTGGATTACTTCAGAAGATTCTTCTTGTTGAGAAAAGCGATTACAGCATCATTGAACTGCTTTGGTTTTTCCATCATCAGAAAGTGGCCCACGCCGTCCCACCATTGCAACTCCAGATCGGGCGCGAGGCCACGAAGAAACTGATCGGTGTCAGGCGGCCAAAACGGCGACTTCGCGATGACGGCAAACACGGGTACGTTGATCTTGTCAGGACCATAAAGCGCCTCGTTGTTCATGCTTTCCATGGCGCTGACCAGCACGTGCTGCGGCGTGTTTGCGAAAGACGCGTTGGCGCGTTCCAGCTCCGCGGCAGGAAGGTTTTTCATCATCTGTGCGAGAAACTGCGACCCCGCTTCTTTGTAACCAGGCGAGCGAAACATCGTTAAGAACCCGTCTCGCATTTCCTTGGTGCCGAACAGTCGCAAGCCACCATCGACGATGACGATCGCGAGCGTCTTCTGCGGGTACTTGCGATAGAACTGTCGCGCGACTGGCGTGCCCATGCTGTGGCCGACAAGCACCGCGTGTTCGACTTTTGCATCGCGCATCACGGCGTCGATGGCATTCGCGAACACATCCATCGTGTAGGTGATCTGCGGTTTATCGCTTTGGCCGTGACCGGGCAGATCGAGAGCGATGACTCTGTTTCGTTTGGCGAAGTCCTGGATTTGATCGCGCCAGTTGTCGAGATTGCCAGTCCAGCCGTGCACGAGGACCATCGCATCGCTGCCTTTGCCAAAATTTTTGTAATGGATGCGCGCGCCGTCGAGCTTAGCGAATTGCGATTCGCCGTCCGCGGCGTAGATCGCTGTCGATGCAAACAAGAGCGCGATGATTAGGAAGAGAGTTTTCATGATGAGTCCTTGTTAGTAAGGTAGTTTTAACCACAGATTACGCGGATCTAACGGTTCCGCTTAACCACCATCAACGTCATATCATCCGTGAGCGGGCGGGGCGCCGCGAAGTCCTGCACCGCGCCCAGCACTGAAAACAAAACCGCCTCCGCCGAGCCGCCCTGTGCCCGGCGCAGTTCAGTCTGGAGCCGCATATTGCCAAACTCCTGTTCCGCTTCGTTGAATGACTCAAGAATACCATCAGAAGACGCCAACAGCAGATCGCCGCCGCCCAGTTTCACAGTCCCGCGCTCAAACTGCGCCGCAGCCACGGCGCCGAGCACTGGTCCACCATCCGAAAGCAACTCGAGCAGCCCATCTCTCCGCAACAACAATGCCGGCGGATGTCCCGCACTCGTGTAGTCAAGCTGTCCTGACTTGGACAGCCGCGCGACAAACAATGTGCTGAGCGGTTCAACTGACGATAGCCGCGCGATATCGCGGTTTATGCCGGCAACAATCACTTCCGGATCGGTGCTCGCAGCCGTGTGCGTTCGCAGTAAACCG
>DATHTI010000169.1:0-7143 GCA_035463335.1 Pyrinomonadaceae bacterium
GTGCCGTCAAACAGACCTTGCGGCGTCACGACCATCCACTCGGCGCCATCGTCGAGCGAGATCAGGGTCAACAAGTGCTCGCCGGTTTTTATGTCCCAGAGAAACGTGCTGCCATCGTCGCTCGCGGAAGCAAGCAGTCGACCGTCAGGACTAAAATCCATCGACTCGATCGCAGAAGTATGACCAGTGAGCGTGCGCACCTCATTTCGCGTCGCAACGTCCCAGATCTTGATCGTGTTGTCAGTTCCACCAGACGCGAGCAGTTTATTGTCACGACTGAACGCGACTTTGCTGACGCCGCGACCGTGTCCCTTGAGCGCGGCGATGGGCCGGCCGGATGCGACATCCCAAAGCTGGACCTGGCCCACTGCTTCGATTTTCAGATCCTTCATGAAGTCATCGGAATCGGGCTGTTTTGATCCCTTTTTCTGTCGCGGGTTCATCGCGCCACTCATCATCGCGGCGATGTCGATGTTGGTTTTCGACTCGAAGCCTCCGGTGGCCAGCAGCTTACTGTCACTCGTAAACGCGGGCGACGTGACCGTTTGGCCCATCGTGCCCGATGCCATCATCCCGAGTGAGTTGGTGAGCACAGCGGCGATGTCGGCCATGTTTGGCATCGCCGGCATCTGGCCAGGCTTGATTGATGTTGGAGGCGTAAACGAAGCCATCGGCGACGCACTCAGATCGCGCAGCTTGCTACCTGACTGGACGTCATAAAGCGAAAGCGCGCTCATGCCGCCAATCACCGCGATCGATCGACCATCGCTGCTGAACGCGGCCTGCACCGGAATCTCGCCCGGCGTTATCGAGCGCAGCTCACGACCAGACTTCAGGTCCCAGAGCTTGACCTGGGCACCGCGTGTGAAAGAGGTTTGTGTGGGATTTGGATCTTCAACCACACCATGCACGACCGCGAGCATCGCACCATCAGCGCTAAAACTCGTTTGTACCACCGGTCCTGCATCACCTGATGGTGTTAGTGTGAACAACTGCTTTCCACTCGGACTCTCAACGACGGTGAGCACATTCGAGCTGCCCTTTCTCACAACGACGAGACGTCCATCGGGAGTCGTCATTCCATAAGTCTTCTCACCTGTGTCAGGTACGATGCGCAGGCCGCGACCAGTGCGCAGGTCCCAACGCGTGCGTCCGCCGGAGGTGAGCTCATTGCCACCGGCGCTGAACTGAACGCTGTAAGCCATGTTCGCGCGGCCGACGAGGTTCGACACACGCTTACCCGTTTCGATTTCCCAAACGATTATGTCCGTGTCGAAGCCGCCCGTCGCGATTCGTTTACCGTCTTCCGTAAAACTGACGAAAGCATCGGTGTAGGGAGAGGCGCCGCTGTTTGGCACTTTCAACGCCGGCAATTCACGCAGCGTGGCAACATCCCAGAGTTTTACGGTGTAGCTGTCTGAGAGCGCGACCACTCGTCCATCACGACTGAATTTCACGTAGGGAAAATCTTTGCTCGTTGGTCCAAGATCGTGATTTTTTTTCGCCGTGAGGTCCCAGAGCATGAAACGTTTGTCGTGAATGCCTGCGGCCACGAGACGCCCGTCGGCAGTCAACGAAAGCTGAAGTCTATCGATCCGATCCTCAGGAATCTTCGTGCGACGCACTTCACGTCCTGAGCCAAGATCGATAATTCGTACTTCGCTATCGGAATCTTCGGCGACGAAAAGGAGTTGAGTGCCGTCAGGAGAAAGCGTCATGCCGCCGTCCCCGCCCATGATGGCCGTCGTGCCCTGCATGCCCATCTCGATCGAGCGCAACTCGCGGCCAGTTGCAAGATCCCAAACGCGCGCAGCGTCGCTGACTGTTACGAGCCGATTGTCCGACGCGAAGCCGATCAGAAACACGCCGAACGATCCCATGATCGAGCTTTGCCCGCTGCCACCGAGACGGTGCAGCTCACGACCGCTCAGCACGTCCCAAACCGTTACCGAGTTATCGCTTCCGGAGGCGGCGACAAGGCGACTGTCACGACTAAACGCGATTGCGGGAGCCATTGTGAATGTGGTCTGGCCGCCGCTCGACAGATCGCGCAGCTTGCGATTGGTGGCAGTTTCCCAAAGTTTGATCGTGTTGCTGCGATACGTGCCGGTCGCGAGCAGTTTGCCGTCGGGACTGAAGACCATGCGCGTCGCGCCAAACAGATTGTTGTAGCCGGTTTGGAGAACCAGCTCGGGTTTCGCTTCGCGGGCGCGTTGATCGGTGGCGGTATTGGTAGTTGACCCAGGACTTTGAATTCCGAGGCCGCGCTTGTCAGCCGGAGTCGGCGACGAGGTTTGCGCCAACGTAACCACAGCCGCGCAGAACAGAAGAACGACAACACAGAAAGCTTTATTAAACATACAACCACCTTGCTAATTCTGAATGCTCCAGCAACAGCAACCCGACCGCGATCAGCGCGAGCACGTACATCACGGGATGAATCTCTTTACGACGGCCAACTATCAGATCAAGGCCAACGTGCGAAATGAAGCCCCAGAGTATTCCCTGGGTGATCGAGAAGGTCAGGGGGATGAGGATTATAGTCAAAAACGCAGGCAAACCCTCCTCGATTTTGCCGAAATCGATATGGTTGACGCTCTTGAACATCGACGCGCCAACGAGCACCAGAACCGGCGCAGTCGCATAAAACGGCACCATTCCCGCAAGCGGCGCCAGAAACAGGCAGGGCAGAAAGCAAAGCGCCGTGAAAACTGACGTCATGCCGGTGCGTCCGCCGCTGTTGATTCCGGCGATGCTCTCGATGTAGGCCGTGCCTGACGATGTACCCGCGAGTCCGGCGCCGAAGGTCGCGATTGAATCGACGATCAGGCCCTGCCGGAGGTTGCGCGGGTTACCATTTTCGTCGAGGAGGTCTGCGGCGTGAGCGACGCCGATGAATGTCGAGATCGAATCGAAGAGATCGGTGAAGAGGATGCCGATGATCGCCGGCAGGAGCGAGAGTTTCAGCGCGCCGAGAATGTCTAACTTCAAAAACACCGTTTGAAAGTCAGGAGCACTGACAAAAGTGGGCGGCGCTTTGATTTGTCCGGCTGCCCACGCGACGACAGTCACGACAAAAATGCCTGCGAGATATGCAAGGGCGCTGCGGCGAATCAGCAGGATTAAAGTAACGATAAAACCGAGGAGGGCCAGCAGCGTCTGGCCAGTGAGCGTGCCGAGTTTTACGAACGTGACGGGATCGGAAGTTATGAACCCGGCGTTTTTCAGACCGATGAAGGTGAGAAAGACGCCGATGCCGGCTGCGGTTCCGATCCTGATCTCAGCAGGAATCGCCTTCGCAATCGTTTCGCGGATCGGAGTGACTGAGATCAGGAGAAACAGCACGCCGGCCCAGAAGACAATCCCGAGCGCTGTTTGCCACCAAACGCCTTGCGTCAGAATGATCGTGAACGTGAAGAAGGCGTTGATGCCCATGCCGGGCGCGACGGCGAACGGAAGTTTCGCGTAGAGGCCCATCAGCAGCGTCATCACAAAACAGATGACGACGGTGGCAGTCAGGACGCCGCTGAAAGCCATGCCTGTGCCGGGAGTCGAAAGGATCGTCGGGTTCACCACAACGATGTACGCCATTGTGAAGAACGTGGTGATACCGGCGATTGCTTCAGTCTTGAGAGTCATTTAGACAGGATTTACAAGATGTTTACAGGATCACAAGATAGCAGAACTCATCTTGTCCATCCTGTAAAATCTTGTAAATCCCTGTCTAATGACTGATGGCCCGAAATCTTGCGTTGATCTCGGGCCATCATCACAGCCAGCAAGGAGTTCCCCAACTTCTGCGGGCCGTTATTCGGCAACGATCGTAACCATGGTCCGCTTGCTGCCTTTGGCGACATGCTTATCGCCACGTTCCTTCATTCGCAGGGTCGCGAGCGTAGTCTCATCACCCGCCATCTGCGCCTGCGCGAACACATATCGATCACCATAGCGCTCGAACACGAGCTTTGCATTATCACTCGCGTTGCCGATGATGCCCGTCGTAAGGACCACCGCGCTCGAGCGGCCGTTCAGGCTTCGTATTTGAAGTATTCTCCGGTCCGAGCTCGGGTTGAGCACGGTAATCGTGTACCTGCCGGCCGGCAGCGTTGTTTTGCCGGCACTGAATTCGAAGGGAATGCTGGCAACCACTCTTTGAGTCTGTGCCTGTGCGTTGACAGCGAGCACACCTGCGAACAGGATTGTGATTAAGGGGATGTGGAAAAACTTTTTCATGGTGAACCTCCTATGTTTTGTAGCGTTTTTGGTCTCTATTTATTCACGCGCACGTTTCGCCCCGATCCCCTCACGAGGCCGAAATATTTGTTGTAAACTCTGCCGCGAGCACACATATGCGGTCCTCCTCCAAAGGCGAAGGCATAACGCAGCTCCTGGTCGACTGGGGTAAAGGCGATCAGGCAGCGCTTGAAAAACTGATGCCGCTGGTCTACAGCGAGCTGCGACGCCTTGCCAGCAACTACCTGCGCCGCGAACGCGCCGGACACACACTGCAACCGACGGCGCTCGTCAACGAGGCCTATCTCAAGCTGATCGATCAGCGAAATGCGAAATGGGAGAATCGCGCCCATTTTTTCGGAATATCGGCGCAGTTGATGCGGCGCATATTGGTGGACCACGCGCGTCAGTACCAGGCGGTGAAGCGCGGCGGCTCGGAGAAGCAAAGAGTGTCGATCACGACGGCGGAAAAGCTGGTTAAAGAGCCTGAAATTGACTTGCTTGCGTTGAATGAAGCACTGGATGAGCTGGCGCGGATGGATCCACAGCAGAGTCAGATCGTTGAGTTGAAATTTTTCGGAGGACTGTCGATAGAAGAGATAGCGGAGGTGCTGGGGATCGGCCATGCGACGGTTGAGCGCGATTGGAAAATGGCGCGCGCGTGGCTCAGAAGACAATTAGCTTGAGGGCTTTCGGATGATTCGTGCGCGTCTATTAAAGGAGGACAAAAATCCGCGTTTAGCCGCGTAATCCGCGGCTAAAACTTGAGATGACCCCGGAGCGCTGGGAACAAGTCAAAGAGATCTTCAACTCGGCGATCCATTATCGCCCTGAGGAGCGCAGCCTGTTCATTTCGCAGGCGTGCTCAGGAGACGAGGAGTTGCGCAGCGAAGTCGAGTCGCTGATCGCTTCACACGAACAGAGCGGCAGCTTCATCGACCAGCCCGCCTTTCAAGCAGCCGCGACGTTGCTGGTAAACGACAAAGCCGAGCTGCAACCCGGCCAGACTGTGGCCTCTTACGAGGTGATCTCGTTCATCAATCGCGGGGGCATGGGCGAGGTTTACCTCGCGGAAGACAAACGGCTCGGCCGCCAAGTCGCTCTAAAACTGCTCCCGGCTTCGTTCACCACCGATGAAGATCGACTACGACGCTTCGAACAGGAAGCTCGTGCGGCCTCCGCACTGAATCATCCGAACATCATTACCATTTACGAGATCAGCGAGGTTGCCGGGTCGCACATCATTGCCACCGAGTTTGTCGAAGGTGAAACGCTGCGTCTTCGCATGGGTCGATCTGCGCTCACGCTTTCAGAAACGCTGAATATCGCGATCCAGATCGCCGATGCACTCTCCGCCGCACACAAAGCCGGCATCATTCACCGCGACATCAAACCCGAAAACATCATGCTGCGGCCCGATGGCTACGTGAAAGTGCTGGATTTCGGGCTCGCGAAGTTGAGCGAACAGGCAACACCAACAGTCGCGGCAGAAGCGCCGACGATTCAGGTACGCACCGGCTCGGGCATCGTCATCGGAACAGCAGGCTACATGTCGCCCGAACAGGCACGCGGGCTCAGCGTCGATCATCGCTCGGACATCTTCAGTCTCGGTGCAGTGATTTACGAAATGCTGGCGCGGCGCAAACCGTTCGAAGGCGAAACGCCGAGTGATACGCTCGCTGCGATCCTGAAGACTGAGCCGCCGCCGCTCGCGCGTGTCACCACCGGGGTTCCTGCAGAGCTCGTGCGTATCGTTAATAAGTCGCTGCGCAAGGATCGCGAGGAACGTTACCAGGTCGTTAAAGATCTGTGGCTCGATCTGAAGGCACTCAGGCAGGAGCTCGAGTTTCAGGACAAGCTGGATCGCTCTGTTTCTGCTGAAGGCGATGGGACGGCGATAGTCGTTCCCGGTGAAGCGACTGGAGCGTTGTCAGGACCACGACCAACAACCGAACGCCGCGCCATCA
The DNA here is from genome assembly GCA_035463335.1 of Pyrinomonadaceae bacterium. Classification (GTDB taxonomy): domain Bacteria; phylum Acidobacteriota; class Blastocatellia; order Pyrinomonadales; family Pyrinomonadaceae; genus PSRF01. The sequence continues at coordinate 6,201 of DATHTI010000169.1, forward strand.
GCAACATCAGCGAATCGATCAGCGTCGAGATCAAGCGACACAAAACCGGCGCGGTGCTGGCCTTGCTCGTGGTCCTATTAATTGTCGGGGCCGGAAGTTTCGGAGTTTACAAGTGGCTCAATCGCACAGAGCCGGTCGCCCACTTCGCGGACGTTCGGCTCACACGGCTCACAAACTCAGGCAATGTAATCGATGCCACGATCTCGCCCGACGGAAAGTACATTGTTTACGTGTTGAGCGATCGCAGCCGGCAAAGCCTTTACATCCGCCAGGTCAGCACTGCGAACGACAAAGAGATTGTGCCGCCCGCGCAGGTTGGCTATTTTGGCATCACTTTTTCGCCGGACGGGACCGAGCTTTATTACACGACCAAATCAAATCTCAGCGAGGGCACGCTTTATCGCATTCCCATGCTCGGCGGCACTCCGGTCAAGATCCTGGAAAGAATCGATGGTCCGGTAAGTTTTTCGCCGGACGGCAAACAGTTTGCGCTGATTCGCGGTAACTACCCGAATCAAGGCGAGAGCGCGATCGTGATCGCGAATGTCGATGGCAGCGGCGAGCGCAATCTCGTCGTCAAAAAGATTCCGGAAAGTTTTTACCCGATATTCTTCACTGGTCCATCATGGTCGCCTGACGGAAAAATTATTGCCACAACGATTTCAATTGTCGGCAGGCGCACGAAAGTCACAGGTTTCTCGGTTGCTGATGGAAGCGAGAAGGATTTGACTGCGGACTCCTGGACGTTCGCTTCGCGCGTGGAATGGATGCCGGACATGGCCGGGCTACTGGTCGTCGCAGGAGACAGTCCGGCCAGCGCGATGCTCTGGTACATCAGCTATCCCGATGGGACCACGCGACGCATCACTAACGATCTCAATTCTTATCGAACGATCGCGTTGACTAAAGACGGCAAGAAGCTGGCCTCGGTTCAATCGCACGG
>DATHTI010000170.1:0-4030 GCA_035463335.1 Pyrinomonadaceae bacterium
AGCACCGGGTACAAAGGAAGATAGCGCTCGATGGCGCCGCCGTCGAACGATATAGCAAAGAGAATTACCGGCGCTACGTTTAAGACAAGAAGCACGAGAATGCGCCTGCTCGCTGCCGAGCGCAACAACCCAACAAACACCGCAGCTACGAACAAGTAAAAGAGCGCGAGCTTCCATAAACTCAAGCGCAGCAGATCGAAGGCTGTCACCGGGTTGAACGGATCGTGCAGTAAATATCGCTTGAAAAGCATCCCGTCGTTGCCCATGTAAATGAACGAGCGCGCGAAGCCAAACACCATTCGGCTCAGTCCACGAATATCCGTATCGTGCGACGCTGCACTCATCCACGCCTTGAAACCGGCGAAACTCCGGATGCCGAGTGGTCCAACGATCACAGCACCATAAGCGACGGCGAGAAAAATCCCGGTGGCAATCCCGGTCGTGCTCACCAGCCGCCAGCGAAGACGGTGATCGGAAAACAATACTGGTGACAAAACAGCCGCCGGCAGCGCCAGCACAAACGGAAACCACAAACAGACTGCACCCGCCAACGCGAGACCAGCCAACGCACTCATCCCCAGATTATTTCTGACACTGTAATCTGTGGATAAAAGAACGTAGAAGCCAAGCAACAACAGTGCGAGTCCCGGAATGTAGGAGCTACCGGTTTGAGTGAAGTTTAGAAAACCGTGCGAGAAAATAAACGCGATGGTAACGATGATTACTACCCAGCTTCGCGCGCAGAGCCGCTTGAGAATTCCCAGCAGCGCGCAAACTGAAATCAAGCCCGCAAGCCAGTTGACTGCTACAAGAATGAACGCGACGTTAGGACGAACGTCATTACCGACTATCAGGCTCGTAACCGGCCTGAAAACGACATAGAGCAACCAACCCAGCGGCCGCCAGAATAAATGCCCAAACTCCCAAAAGTCGTAATAGCGACCATTCGTGTAGGCAACGATCGAATCGACGTAATCGGCGGTGTCCGCCATGAAGTAACCGACGGTGACCAGCGTTGCCAGTACATAAACCGCCGCAACGATCAGCAAATCTCGCCTTGCTGAACGCCGGGCGTGAATCAACGACTGCTCGTTTGGTGCAACTTCCAGTGCTGTTACTTCTCCTCGCTCGCGAGTACTCGCAAAACCGCGCGGTTGCGATCAGATGGTGTCAGCAGCGCGAAGCCATCATCGCCGGCGACCGATTGCCCAAACTCCAGTTGAGAGAAAAAGTTGTAGACGTCGGCCCACGAAACGCTCTTGTCGTCACCTTCGACCCAGTTCCAATGAGCAAGCGGTCGCTGGCTCAATACGCGCCGCGACACCCACACGTCGCCACCGTTGTTCCACGTCTCTTCGACTTTCGTAGCAAAGTCCTGTCGCCACACAGGCGCCTGCGTCGTACCGACCGCGATGATCGCATACGGGTTGAAGTTGTGACGATTGACCGGATGAAAAGGAAAACTTCGATTGAAGTTGACGAAGTCATCCTGAAAAGTTACGGCGAAGACACGGCTGTTCGCGTTCAGGTGGGGTTGCAGTCCGGCGGCCCTGACAGCCGTCCGTTCCTGCTTCCTGTTGAGGGTAAACTTTGCCATCCCGACAGCGTCTGTCAGGACCATCGCCCCAATCCAAACAAGCAACACATACTTCAACAACGTAATCGATCGCTCGGACGACAAGCACGCTCCCAACGATAAGAACATCACCGGATACAGCCCGAGATAGCGTTCAATATCGCCACCCTGCCAGAACACTGCCAGCCCGATAATCGGCAGGCCGTTGACGATCAACAGCGCGAGGATGCGCCAGTTTTGTGGCCAGCGCGCCAGGCTGATCACGAGCGCGGCGATAAACAGGTAGAAGAGCGCAATCTTCCAAAGACTGAGCCGCAACAGATCGAGCGCCGTGACTGGATTCAGAGGATCTTTAACCAGAAACCGCTTGAACAGCATGCCGTCGTTGCCCATGTAGATAAACGATCGCGCAAAACCAAACACCATGCGATGAAGCGATTTGTCCTGGGCCGGACCGCCGGCAGTCTTCGCCGCCCACGCTCTGACCCCGGCGATATCGGAAATGCCAACGCCGCCAATCATCACCATGAGATAGACCAGCCCGGCAACGACGCCACTCATCAGAGACGCGCTAATCACCAGTTTCCAGTTTGTCCTGCTGGTTCCGCGTAAAATGATCGGCGCGAGTACGATCGCCGGTATCGCCAGCACGTACGGCAGCCACATGCAGACGGCAAGTCCGAGCGCCGCTCCCGCCAGCAGTCCACGCGTGATTTGCGGCTGGTCCGTATCGCCTGGTTGGACCAGCACGTAGAGGCCGACGCTCAGTAAAGCGAGACCGGGAATGTAAGCACAACCTGTTTGCGAGTAGTTAAGAAACCCGTGCGAAAAGATGAAAGCGATGGCAGCAAGATTGATGGCCCACCAGCGGCGCAACAACCGGTTCAAAATGCCGTAGACGGCGGCAACACTAACGAGACCGGCGATCCAGTTGATCGCGAGCACCGAGTGTAAAGCCTGAGTGCGAACGTCAGAACCAACGAGCGGATTCAGCAACGGCCGGAAGACGACCATCACGAGCCAGCCAAACGGACGCCAGAGAACGTGGCCAAACTCCCAGAACCAGTAATCACGGCCGGCGGCACGCGCGACTATCGAATCAACGTAGTCAGCCGTGTCGCCCTGAAAATGTGCGTCGGTAATGAGTGTGGCTAAAACAAAAACGACGAGGACCGGCAAGCAATGCCAGGCGCCATAACTTTCTTTGCGTAGGAGAGATCGGAACATCTACCGATCGTTGGATCCGAGGTCGCGATTTATCACGGACTGAAGTTGCAGGCGCAGGTCGTCCGTCAAAATGCGAAGCTGGTGGTCCAACTCCTGGGATCGCCTCACGATCGTATGAAGAATCAGACCTACAGTGATTGAAAGGAAACCGCAGAGAATCAACCCGACGGCGAGGACCGCCGACGGCAACCGCGGCACGAGGCCGGTCTGGATAAATTCATAGACGACGATGGCGCCGGGTATCAAACCAAGCGCGATAATGAATAGACCGACAAGGCCGAAAAACGTTAAGGGTTTGTAGTCGCGAAAGAGGGACAAAAGCGTGTTCAGGATCAGAAAGCCGTCGCGAAAGATCCTGATTTTCGAAAAGCTTCCTTCGGGACGCGAGGTTAAGTTAACCGGGACCTCGACGATGCGAAAGCCGCGATTCAACGCCTTGATGGTCAATTCGGTCTCGGTCTCGAAGCCGCCGCCAAATAATGGTACGCCTTTAACGAAGCCCCGGTTGAATGCGCGGTAACCAGAAAGCATGTCGGTGATACTGGAGCCGAGAGTGTAATTTAAAACGTACAGGAAGAAGCGGTTGCCGAGACGATTTGGAGTTTTGAATTGGCTGGTGGCGTCGCGATGAAGCCTCGAACCGACCACAATATCCGCTTCGTCATTCAGGATCGGCTCGATCAAGCGATGCACTTCCGGCGCGGGATAAGTGCCGTCGCCATCGACCATCACATACACGTCAGCACTTACCTTGCGAAACATCGACTGCACGACATAACCCTTGCCTTGGCGTTTCTCGTGAAAGATCAGTGCCCCGGCCGCGGCAGCTTCCTCAACCGTGCGATCCGTGGAGTTGTTGTCGAACACGTAGATGTCGGCGTCGGGTAGTTCCGCGCGAAACTGTGAAACGACTTCGGCAATCGTGAGCTCTTCGTTGTAACAGGGAATGAGGATGGCAATTCTGGGCCTGGCAGACCCAAAGCGGCCGTCAAGCTTCCTGTCCATCGCAGTCTCTGTAATGGCAAGCCGATCGATCATCTGACTCTCCTAACGATCAGTCGGGGTTAATAAACATCCAATAGCGGCCATTTTCTCGCTTTGCCCCGGGCGTTTCTGTTGGACCATCACTACCACCTGCCCAAAATTACGCCGAAGGCGTTCGCTAATTTCAGCCCAGGGTTCGAGCATCGCGAGAACCCTGGGTTATGAATACCAAAGGCGATGAAA
>DATHTI010000171.1:0-8443 GCA_035463335.1 Pyrinomonadaceae bacterium
TGTAGTGGGGCGGGCAGTGCGAGTGATTGCCAGTCGGGCAAAGTTGGGACAAAGATCGAGCGCAGCACTGAGACGAGCGCGTCGCGTTTGCGGTCCATGATGCGGAGGTTGTAGAGATTAGTCTCCGTCGATTCGGCTGGACCAAAGGTTGTGAAAAGCTGAGCGCGAATTTGGGTCGCCATGCGTTGCATTGCTTTGTCCGGATCGATTGAGCTTAGCACTTCGGGTGGAACTGGTGCGTCTGAGAATTCGGTGACGAGTCGCAGGCCGAGCGCGAGCATTCGTGTTGCGTGTGCTTTTGCGGCGCGATTGACGAGCGTGTCCCAGTTAATCGTCGTGGTCGCGCGTAATGACTCCGCGAGGCACGAGATCCATTCCAAACGCCGCCAGAGATGCTTCGCGCCGTGCATCGCCTGATACAGCAGTAGATCTTCAGGGCCGAAAGTTTCCACGGTTGTGCCCGCCAGCGAGACTGATTGCAGCCGCGACATTACTTCATCACCTTTGACTCCGAAGACAAAGCTGCGTGGCGCGAGGTCCCAGTGAAGATCGACAAGCGTCAGCCACTCATCGCGCATGAACTGGATCTCGCAGTGGTTGTTCAGGTGTGATGCAAGCTGCGCGGGCGTCAATTGCGGCGTCATTTCGTAGCCGAGCGATTCGAGCAGAGGTCGTGCTTGCGCAAAGTCGCGGCGCGCAATCAGCAGGTCGATGTCGCCGGCCTGGCGCAAAGAGATTTCGCCGTAGGCCATCTGGGATAGCAATGGGCCTTTGAAGAGTGCGACCGGGATGTTGTGCTCTTTGAAGAGCTTGTAGATGCGAAGCTGCTTACCGACGAGATGCAAGACGGTCTGTGAATTAGCGATTGACTCACGTTTCAGGCGCGAGCGGACGTGAGCCGGAAGATCGATACTGCTCAGATGATTATTGAGGAGTGGAAGCAGGCCATGAGCGAAGGCCACGGTGATAACAGAATCCCAGTCGAGCGGCTGTCTTACCAGAGAGCGCAACTGATCGGGAACAATATCGCGACGGGCGATACATCGAATCAACTGTTGTTCAGCTTTTTTAACCACAAATTACACGGATTTTGCGTAGGCTGTAGAAACCATCTGGCGCGACCAGGATTGTGCGTACAAGCCGTTCTGCTCGATTAAGCGCGGATGGCTGCCTGATTCGACGATCCGGCCACGGTCCATCACGTGGATCACGTCGGCGTGCATCGCTGTTGTGAAGCGGTGCGTGATGATGATCGAGGTGCGACCGAATGCGAGCTGGCGGAAACGCTCCAGCCAGTCTGCTTCAGCCCACGGGTCGAGCGCGCTCGTGGGCTCGTCGAGAATGATAATTGGTGCTCGTCGGAGAAACGCGCGGGCGAGCGCGATGCGCTGCCACTCGCCGACACTGAGCTCTGTTCCGCCGGCGAACCAGCGGCCCAGCAGTGTACGTTCTTTATCAGGCAGACGAGAAATGATCTCTTCGGCACCAGCGGCGCGAATCGCGGCGTTGATCTCAGCATCAGTAGCGTCGAGATTTAGATCGCCGTACCGGATGTTATCGCGCACTGTGCTGTTGTAGTGAAAAGGTTGTTGAAATAAGACGGTGATTGAGCGTCGCAGATCGTCGATCGGAAACTCTTTGAGATCTTTGCCGTCGATTGCGATTGATCCTTCCGCGGGATCGTAGAAGCGGCAGAGAAGCTTTAATAGTGTGCTTTTGCCCGCGCCGTTTGGGCCGACAATCGCGACGATCTTTCCGCGGGGGATGGTCATCGTGAAATTGTCGAGCGCTTTGCGTGTTGCGTCGGGATAGCTGAAGGAGACGGTGTTAAAAGCGATGCCGTGTTGAATATCACGCTGGGGTGGCCACGGAGGGCCACCCCTACAGTTGCTGGGAAGGGCCAGGAATTCAAATAGATTGCCGAGGAAGAGGCTGTTGCCGTAGAGCTGGCCCGCGTTTTCGAGGAGAGTGCGCATGAGTCCCTGGCCTTGATTGAACGCTGCGTAGATCAGCGCGAGCTCGCCAAGCGTTACGAGACCCTGCGAAGCTTTCCAAACCATCCAGCCCAGTGCGGAACCGATAACGATTAAAGCGATCAGGCTCGCTGCTAATTCCGCAAAGCCTTGTCGTCGTGTTAAGTGCAAACGCTCGCTGCGCAATCGCTCTCGCAAACCTTTGTAGTGCGATTGGAAGTGTTTGCCGAGACCAAAGAGCCGGATCTCCGCCGCCGCATCAGCGGTGGTCATGATCCAATCGTAATACCACGCGCGACGGTCGTCGGTAGTCGTGCGTTGTCGCCACTCATACTCAGCGAGTGCGTAATGAACGACGACGTAAAAGGCAGGCAGTGTGCTGAGCAGAAGTGCGAGCGCCAGCCATGGACCAAGCGGAATGAGTATCGCGCCCATTGCAATGAGCGTGACGGAATTCTGCAGCAATGCGCCGAGGTTGCCCAGCAGCGCCACCGGGCGGTAACGAGCTTCTGCACGCGCGCGATGCAGGTGATCGTAGTAATCAGAAAGCTCGTAGAACGCGAGATCGACTGCTACTGACTTCTCGTGAATGAGCGACGCGATATGGTCCTGCAACAACTCGGCCTGCACGGTACGCACCCAGTTGATCGCGTTGCGCACGACTTCCATCAACAGCAGCACGCCACCAAGCAGCAACAGCGGTGTCACAGATAAAGTGCCGTTGCGCAGTGCGAGCACGACACCGTCGACTACCAGCTTCGTCAGATAAACCATCGCGGCGGGAAGAAGCCCTTGCACGATCAGCAACACGATCCAGGCAGTGGTCCAGGGGCGCGCTACCTGCCAAACAAGCCGCAGCGCGCGCGGCAAGTAAGGCAGTTGCGCGAGCGCTTTGCGCAGTTTTGAGCGGAGGATTTTGGCTGAGCTAAACATTAACTATCGAGCAACTTCTCGTAACTGCGCCGCCGAGAGTGGCACGCCATAGAACGTCGACTGCCTGAAGCTGGCTTTCATCCGTTCCTGAGCCGTGAAGTCCGTGTCCCAGCGCCAAACATAATTGTCTTGCACAAAATTCGCGACGAGTCGCAGGTCAATGCGATCGTCTTTCAAAATTTCCACCGGGTGCGAAAAAGGAAAGAAGCCCTGGCCGTAGATCATTCTCGGCGCCGACGGGTGATTTGAAAAGCCGATATCGTCAACCAACTCTGAATCAAACCAGACGGCGAATCCGTGCGCGATGCCGTTTCGTGCCGCGCGCCATGAGATCTCAGCGCGCACGTCGTGACTCTCAACTTCATGGTAATCGATCGTGTTCCAACACACGGGTTCAGCCAAAAACTGCTCCGGTTTGATGTGAGTTTTACGCCAGTTGTTCGTGATGAAGCGTGTACCGGCGGAAAGATCCAGGTTGAACTGATTTTGCCATGGACTAACGAGCTCCGCGTATTGCTCGGGCGCCTCGACAACTGCCGCCCACAGGATATCGCGACGCGGGATCAGCACGCCGCCGGGCGCCATTAGTCTTTTACGCGCGTCAATGATCGACCGAAGATTTTGTTGAAAGAATGGAAGCACGCCGCGCAGATCGGAAACGATGATCGTCGCGGGCTCAGGCAGCGCGATCTCAGTCGATAACTTTTCGAAGAATTCAATTCGGTCAACAAAGCCGTTCGCAGCGGCGGCTTCTCGCGCGAGACCGACCACATTGTTTGGTTCGACCGCGTAAACACGCCGCGCCCCGAGTTTGCACGCGAGGAGTGCAAACACGCCCGGGCCACAGCCGAGATCCATCACGACTGAATCCGGTCTAATTGCCTGACGCAGCGCCGCCGCGTACGCATGCATACGCGGAAAATCAGCGAGCATCTGTCCATAGAAGTGAAGACTATACATCTTTAAAATCCGCGACAATCCGCGTGCAAAGCTCGTGGATTAACGACGGATCAGCGTGTGGAGTGACGCGTCGCAGCGGCACGTTTTTCAAAACCCGAGTCAACAATTCAAACTCACGCGCGCGCATCTGCTTGTCCATCAGCTTCGTCGCGTAGGTGTTCGCCACGAGTGACATTAAACCCTCCGCTCGATCTAGTGCGTGAACGAAAGGCGCCGTAGTGTCGTGGCGTCGCTCGCCGAGATGGTAGATCGCCGCGAGCCGCAACGGCTCCTTCTGAAACTTATCGCTTAAATCCAGGTAGCACTTGTCCCAGTTTGGTGTGAGTTTCGGCAAGTGCGTCTCCGATCCATAAAGCGCCTTGACCGCAGCGGGCCATAAACGAATGCACGGATAACCCGGTCGCACGAGAAAGTGATCGCCGCGATCATCAAGCGTCACAACATCCTCCGCGAGAACGTTGTAACCACGCTCTGCAAACGCGGCCGCCGTAGTCGACTTACCGGATCCCGCCGGACCCAGTAACGCAATCGCTTCGTCTCCGATCGCAATCGCACTCGCGTGCAAACAAACAACGCCACGCAGCAGCATCACGAACCCCATCACTGGACCAAGCAGGTACGTGGTCGTGTCTTCCAGCGTCAAAGGTTCGCGCCACTGCGCCCAAACTTCCGTCCCTGCTTTGTCGATTACAAATTCCGTCTCATCGGCATAGCAGAACCTGTAATACCTGCCATCGAGCACGCGAAAAACGCGCAAGGCAGGTTCACCGCATTCACTTTTGTAATCTGCGACGTAGGAAATCTCGATTTGAGTGTCGTTTACGTCGTGAAGCCACGCTGGCAGGGAGCCGAAAGAAATGCGAATGTCGTCCGATGCTATCGTAGAGAGAGGAACACCGGGAATCTCTGTATTAGCGACAACTCCCAAGCCATAGAACGAGCATCGATAATGCATTGGGGGATTAACTAACTGGCCACAAAACTGCGCAAAAATCTCAAAATGATTTTTGTGTTTTTGTGCGATCAGACTCCGGTCTTCGGCCCGGCTGCGGCGCCGCCACCTCCGTCGACATTACCCTTCGGACCGGCGTTCCTCGTGACCTCGCGGATGTTTCCGTAAACGATGACTTCCGGTTTGTGATATGGCTTTTTAGTTTCGTGATCCTGGGCCTGAGCGGCGGGCTCTGGTTTACGTTCCATGCATCATCTCCATCTTCATCGGTTTAGGGCGATTGAGGCCTTTGTCGCCGCGACTGTGGTTACCTGCGTTTGCGACGTTCGTCGAACACCGGGCTGGGAGTGCCTAAGCCAGTAGTTCAACGCGAAGATTCGGAGATTGGCCCAGAGGGCGTCGGATGTCTCTTCATCCGCCAGTGATCGTCGACGATTCAGGTTAACGAAAGCCCTGAGCTGCGGACTGACCTCATAACTATCGAGGCATCTTACACTACCGCGCCGTACCAGTTGAAGAGCCGGATCGCACGAAAGCGGTGTTTTTTGTCGATTGAGAACGGCCGGCGGTAGTTTATTTTTCATCGCAAGGCGAAGAATGTGTTTGTTGACGCGCCACGGCCGCACCGGGATTGACGAGAGAAACTCGACGAGGCGCACGTCCATGAATGGATGACGCACTTCGAGGTTTAATTTAGTGGAGCTGGGATCGTAGCCTTCGAAGAGCGCCGTCCAGATTGGATTCTCAGGACTCGCCGGATTGATCGAAGGTCGTCTCCACCGCTCCAGCAGGTGTGTTCGTTCTGCAAACGCCTCATCGATCCAACTGTAGGGGCGGCCCTCCGTGGCCGCCCCAGTGCCGGGAAGCAGGCGTTTAATCGATCTTTTAATTCCTCCCAAACGCGACGGCTGCGGCAGGTTCATAAACGCATCCCCGTCATACCCGGTCAGCATTACCGGTGCGAACCCCGCACACAATCTCAGCAGATCATTAAACTGCCCTGTCAGCGCCGATATCTGAAAAGGCTCCGGCTGATCCATTTCACCCGGCACCTGCTCGTCAAACAACGAATATCGATCAGCGCTCAAGTGTGTGATCGGAATACCGAGATGTTGCGCGGCTAAAGTTGAATAATGTCGTTCTTCGTCCGGAATCAAGCTATCGTAAACAACCGCAAACGCGTGCACGTCTTTACCGTGATCGCGCGCGATTGCCGCCAGGCTGGTCGAGTCGAGCCCACCACTCATCGAGATCGCCACACGATCGGTGGTTGTCACACGATCTTTCACCGCCTGCGACAACAACTCGGAAAACCGTTCGACATACTCGTTCGGATCTCGAAAGCGCAGCTCGGTTGTCGGCTCAGGCGTCCAGTAACGTCGCGTCGTGATCGATCCGTTTGCGACCGTGAGAGTGTGACCGGGCGGCAGTCGTTGAATGTCTTTGAAGATCGTCGTCGAGAGATCCTGGTTTACGCCGAAGAGCAGATAGTCGCCGACGGCAATCTCGTTGAGCGTATTTGAGACTCGCGGGTTGAGCCGCAGCTCGTTCAGACTGCTGCTGAAAACGAACTCGCCGTTTATGTGAGTGTAATAAAACGGCTTCACGCCGAAATGATCGCGGGCGCAGAAGTAGCGTTGCTTGCGTTCGTCCCAGATCGCAAAAGCGAAATCCCCGAACAGGTGTTTGACGCAGTCCTCGCCCCATTTTTCATAGGCGTTCAGGATTACGGAATCATTGGCCACGGATTTTACGGATTAGGTACGGATTAAGAGGCCTTGATCGATCAGGTTCTCGATGAGGGCGAGGAGATCGGCGCGTAGAACGTTCGGGTCGACGTTGTATTCCTCGCGCAGTCGTTCGTAAGCAATTTCAATCGAGTCTGAAGTCGTGAGTACGGAGAGGAATCGTGTGCCGACGTCATCAAGACCATAGTAACGTTCGCTATCGAGATTCAGTATTACTGACTCTTCCTGTAGCTGCGATATGAGCACATCGTCAGGGACCGTCACGCGATCCGAGAATGAAATCGTCATGGCTGCGCATTCTAACACGCTCTGTTATGCTGTCGCGGCAAAAGGAGCCCACGCGCATGCGAGCATTAACGATGCTTCTTGCTGTTTTACTCGCAAGTTCTCTGGCTGTTTCAGCACAAGACACTCAACCCGATCTCACCAAAGAACCGACGCTTTACGTCGTCGCGTATTCGCACCTCGACACGCAATGGCGCTGGGAATATCCGCGCGTCATTGACGACTACATTCCCAAAACGCTGCACGACAACTTCGCGCTCCTCGACAAGTATCCGAACTACATCTTCAACTTCAGCGGTTCGAACCGCTATCGCATGGCCAAGGAATACTGGCCCGCAGACTACGCGCGTCTGAAGCAGTACATCGCTGCGGGTCGCTGGTTTCCAGCGGGCTCGTCGGTGGAAGAAGGCGACGTCAACGTTCCGTCTGCGGAGTCGATCTTTCGCCAGATACTCTACGGCAATCGCTACTTTCAACGTGAGTTTGGCAAGACGAGCGCTGAGTATATGTTGCCTGACTGTTTTGGTTTTCCCGCATCGCTGCCGAGCATTCTCGCGCACGCCGGATTGAAAGGGTTCTCGACACAAAAGCTCACGTGGAATTCAGCCGCGCCTGTCGGTGGCCGCGGCTCGATCGAGGAAACGCCGCGCGGCATTCCTTTCAACGTCGGTTACTGGGTTGGACCAGACGGACGTGGCATCGTCGCGGCGCTGAATCCGGGCAGCTACGGCGGCCAGGTTAGAGAAGACATCAGCAAAAGCCCTCCGATCCTCGATTCAAACGGGCGCAACAATCCGGTCGATTGGCCCGGTCGCGTCGAGCGCAACGGAAAAGCGAGCGGGCTCTTCACTGACTATCACTATTACGGCACCGGCGACACGGGTGGCGCGCCACACGAAGACTCGGTGCGCATGATGGAAGCGATCGTCACGCGAAACAATGCGCTCGTTGAAGCGTCGACCGCAGTCGGTGATGGACTATTGAAGGTCGTACCGGCGACGGCGGAGCAGATGTTTCTGAACATTCGTCCCGAACACATCGCTCGCCTGCCACGCTACGAAGGTGATTTGCTGTTGACCGATCACTCAGCCGGCTCGATCACTTCACAGGCTTATCAGAAACGTTGGAACCGTAAGAACGAGCTGCTTGCGGATGCGGCAGAGAAGGCTTCCGTCGGCGCGGCGTGGCTGGGTGCGCGCGCGTATCCACAGGAGCGACTGAACAACGCGTGGACGCTCGTGATGGGTGGCCAGTTTCACGACATACTGCCGGGCACCGCAACGCCGAAGGCGTTCAACTTTTCGTGGAACGACGATGTGATCGCGATGAACCAGTTTGCTGGTGTTTTGACGAGCGCGACGGAGGGCATTGCGTCGGCTTTGAACACGCAGACTCTCGGAACGCCGATTGTTGTCTACAATCCGCTCAACATCGAGCGTGAAGATGTTGTCGAAGTGAATATCCCGATTCGTCCTGGCACAGCGCGTGTAGTTGGTCCTGATGGGCGCGAGGTTCCGGCGCAAGTCGCTGACGGCAAGGTGTTGTTTCTGGCGAGAGTGCCCTCGGTTGGGTATGCGGTTTACGACGTTCGG
>DATHTI010000172.1:0-2372 GCA_035463335.1 Pyrinomonadaceae bacterium
TCAGGGTTCACCCATGTTTTCTATCGCGTACCCAGGGTTCTCGCTGCGCTCGGACCCTGGGCTGAAATCAGCGAACGCCTTCGGCGTTATTCCGATCTCAACGCTCCGTGGTTCTATTCGTAACGAAGCGCCACTAATGGATCGATCCTCGTCGCGCGTCGCGCCGGCACGTAGCACGCAAAGAGAGCAACCAGCAACAACAACACGGGCACGCCGGCGAACGTCAACGGATCGCGCGGCGTCACGCCAAACAACATGTCCGTCAAAACGCGCGTCACGAATGTTCCTGCAACAATCCCGACGACGAGCCCCGCAAAGGTCAACGACATTCCCTGGCGAATAACGAGCCTCAACACGTCGACAGGCTGCGCGCCCAACGCCATGCGCACGCCGATCTCATGCGTTCGTTGTACGACCGTGTAAGAGATCACGCCGTAAAGCCCGACGCACGCGAGCACAAGCGCGAGGGCCGCGGACAATCCCAGCATCAGTGCCTGGAAGCGTTCCTGTGAGATCGCCGCCGCGAACACCTGGTCCATCGTGCGCACGTTCGAGACCGGCTGGTCCTTATCCACTGCCCACACCGCCTTCCGCACAGCACCCGCAATCACCGCCGGATCGGCTTTCGTGCGCACCACGAGATCGCGCGGCGCCATGAACGAGCGTCGCTCCTGCATGTACGGCACGTAGAATTCCAGCTTCTGCTCGTATAGTCCCGTTTGCCGCACATCGCCGACGACTCCAGCAACGGTGAGCCACGCGTTCGGCGAATCGAGTGGTCCAACTTTGAGACGTTTTCCGATCGCGTCTTCGCCGGGCCAGTACTGTTCCGCCAGACGGCGGTTGATCAAAACTACCGGCGTTGAATCAGGAGAGTCGTGCGCTTCAAAATAGCGTCCACGCAGGAGGGGAATGCCCATCGCGCGGAAGTAGTCGGGACTCACCACACGAAAGAGCGCGAACGGCAGATTCATATCGCTCGGGGCGCCGCGTCCCTCGACTGAGAAACTGAAGTTCATGCCATTGAATGACAGTGGCAGAAACGTGATCATCCCCGCGGCTTCAACACCGGGCGTCTCTTTAACCTGTCGCAACACCTCGTCGTAAAAAGCACTGCGCGCTTCCTTCTTTGCATACTTCGGAAACGGCAGGACCATTCGCATCGTGAGCGCGTTCTCAGGATTGAATCCCGGTTGAACTTGTCGCAGTAACTGGAAGCTGCGAATCAACAGCCCGGCACTCACGAGCAGCACGACTGCAAGTGCGACTTCAGAAACGACCAGCAGGCGTCGAACATGACGGCCCGAAGCTCCGCCCGCCATATCTCTCGCAACGTCACTGAGCGTCGCGCCGGGCGTCGTGCGTGAGGCCAGCAAGGCAGGCAGGCCGCCAAAGACGATTGCGGTAAGCACACTCACGCCGAGCGTAAAAAACAACACTCGCGCATCGATGTTCACGCCCTGTAATTTCGAAAGACTCTCGGGAAGGAATTTTGTGAGGGCTTCAACACCCCAGAACGCACCAAACACTCCGAGCAAACCACCGCCGCCGGCAAGCAACAGGCTCTCGACGAGCATCTGCCGCACGATGGTCCAACGTCGCGCGCCGAGCGCGATGCGAATCGCGATCTCTTTCCGTCTCGTGGTCGCCTGGGCCAGCAGCAGGTTCGCAACGTTTGCACAGGCAATCAGCAACACGAGCCCAACCGCTCCAAACAGGATCAGCATCGGCAAACGAAGATCCCCGACGTAATCACGGTGCAACGACCGCGCGATAAAGCCGAGCCCTTCATTTGTCCGCGGGTATTCAACCTGCAATCGCTGCCCGATCGCCGCGAGATCAGCATTTGCACGTTCAATGCTCGCATCAGGCCGCAGTCGCGCAACGAGTCCCAGATAGTGATCGCCGCGCCCACTCGCCTGGTCCGGCTCCATGGCCCACGGCACCCACAGCTCAGTCTCACGTATTGGAAAGAAGAACCCGCGCGGCATCACGCCGACGACCGTAAACGATTCTCCATTAAGCGTGATGTTGCGATTGAGGATCGAAGGATCGCGATTGAAACGCCGCTGCCAGAGCCTGTCACTCAGAACAACCACATGCTCCTGGCCTGGTTGATCTTCATTCGCGAGGAACGTGCGGCCGAGTGCGGGTGCGACGCCGAGGATTGAAAAGACGTTCGCCGAAACGAGCTGACCATCGAGCCGCTCCGGATCGCCAGTGCCCGTGAGATTGATATCAAGTGGTCCATAAGCCCCGAGCGCCTCAAACACCTGGTTCTGATTGCGCAGATCGAAAAAGTTAGCGGGCGCTGCCTGGTTTTGCTGTATGCCAAGCGACGGCGTCTGCTCCCAGACGGACACGATTCGCTC
>DATHTI010000173.1:0-4799 GCA_035463335.1 Pyrinomonadaceae bacterium
AGGATTCCCGGGCTTCAAGCCGAGGCGTTGATACTGTTCAGTCAGATACTTTACCGTAAGCTCTTCGCCCTTTGTTCCTGGACCACGCCCTTCGTACTCATCCGCCGACATGACTTTGGTGTGTTGCATGATGTCGTTTGCGGTGATTGCGTCGAGGGCGGGCTTCAGCTCAGCCGGAACCGAGCTGTTAGTTGCACTGGAGTTGGTGTTCAGGTTGGTTGGAGTGGTTGTGCACGCAAATGCAAAACTAAGCACGGCTGCGAACGAAACCATTACGTGGATTCGCTTCTTCATTTCGGCTAGCTCCTTGATTCCGTTGTTGGATCTGTTACAGAGTTTCTATGCCGAAACGTGGGTCCAAGTCAAACTCAGCGTGCAGTAATACAGTTTATCGGTCAGCTATAATTTACTTTCGGTCGCTTAAATCACTGCGGAGATATCTGATGAGACTAAAGGTTGCCGTGTGTTTCGCAATGGTTGTGGCTTTGTGTGGCTTGCCGGTATCGGCAACGATGAGAGAGTCGGTGCTTTTTGTGCCTTCTGTGGCTAAAACTGCTGCGTCGAAAACGCCGCAGCTTGATCGTAGAGTCGATGAGCTGCTGTCGCAGATGACGATCGAGGAAAAGGTGGGCCAACTCAACCAACTCTTCTACTTCAAGCAGTTCATGCAACCGGAAATGGTCGAGCCCGGCATTCGCGAAGGCAAGATCGGCTCTCTCCTGTTCGTCACCGATCCCGCCATCATCAACCGCTTCCAGAAAATTGCAGTTGAGAACTCGAGGTTGAAGATCCCGCTCCTCTTCGGCTTCGACGTCATTCACGGCTTCCGTACGATTTTCCCCGTGCCGTTGGCAATGGCCTCGTCCTGGGATCCTGCACTCGTTGAGCAAGCGCAAGCCGTTGCGGCGAGCGAGGCGAGGGCCGCGGGCATCCGCTGGACCTTCGCACCGATGATCGATATAGCGCGTGATCCGCGCTGGGGACGCATCGTTGAAGGCGCGGGCGAAGATCCTTTTCTCGGTTCCCGGATGGCAGCGGCTCAAGTGCGCGGTTTTCAGGGCCAGGACCCATCGAGCCCGGGCCGCCTGCTTGCCTGCATGAAACATTTCGCCGGCTACGGCGCGGGTACTGGCGGCCGCGACTACGACTCTGCTTACATCTCGGATACCGAGCTTTACAACGTCTACTTACCTCCGTTCAAAGCCGCCGTTGACGCAGGTGTCGGAAGCGCTATGTCTGCTTACATGAATCTCAACGACGTACCAGCGACCGGAAACGCTTTCCTCTTGCGCGATGTGCTCCGCAAGGAGTGGGGGTTCAAAGGCTTCGTCGTGAGCGATGCCGACTCCGTAGGCAATCTCGTCACGCACGGCTTTGCAGAGGACAAGGCGGACGCAGCTTACCGCGCAATTACTGCGGGTGTTGACCTGGAGATGTCGCTACCTATGAATCCTGTCGCCAATGCGTATGCGACGAGTCTTGCGAAACTGGTCCAGGAAGGCCGAGTGACTAAAGGCCAGCTTGACGAGGCCGTGCGCCGCATCCTGGAAGCGAAGTTCAAGCTTGGTCTCTTCGACAATCCTTACGTTGATGAATCTCGTGTAGCGACGATTCACAACAACCCCGAGCACAGGCGACTGGCGCGGGTAGCCGCTCAGCGTTCGATGGTGCTGCTCCGCAACGAAGGCAATCTCCTCCCGCTCGTCAAAGGCGATCCAAAGGTTTCATCCGTTGCAGTCATTGGACCATTAGCCGATTCCAGGCGCGACATTCGGGGCCCGTGGAGTCTTGTTGATGACGTTAATAGCGCAGTCACTGTGCTCGAGGGGATTCGAGCAAAAGTCGGATCGTCGGTAAAGGTGGAGTATGCCCACGGCGTCGATATTGCTCGTGTTTACCGGTCGCCGTTCGAAATAATTAGTGGACCACGGCCGGCACCCTGGACGGAGGCGCAGAAGCGAGCCGAGTTTGAGAAGGCCGTGTCGCTCGCGCGCTCGTCTGATCTCGTTATCATGGTGCTGGGCCAACATGAAGAGATGAGCGGTGAGGCAGCGTCTCAGTCGACGATCGATCTGCCCGGTCAGCAGCTCGAGCTACTCAAAGCAATCTCAGGTGTTGGGAAGCCCGTGGTGCTCGTGCTTATCAATGGTCGACCACTCGAGATCTCATGGGCCGCCTCCAACATTCCTGTAATTCTTGAGGCGTGGCATCCGGGTACTGAAGGTGGAAACGCTGTCGCTGACATTCTCTACGGCGATGCTACACCGGGCGGTAAACTCCCCGTGACGTGGCCGCGAAGCTCCGCACAGATCCCAATCTATTACGCACACAACATTACTCAAGAACCAGAGACGAAGAAAAACTTCACGTCGCGCTACTGGGACATCCCCAGCTCTCCTCTTTATCCGTTCGGCCATGGTCTAAGCTACACCACGTTTAGCTTCTCAAACCTGCGCGTGAGCAAGCCCGAGCTCAAGGTGGGCGAGAGCACAGAAGTGTTGGTAGATGTAGAGAACACGGGACGACGAGCTGGTGAGGAAGTCGCACAGCTCTATATTCATCAGCGGTATGGAAGCGCATCGAGACCAGTTCGCGAGCTTAAAGGCTTCGAGCGTGTTTCGCTTGCGCCGGGCCAAAAAAGAACTGTTCGTTTCACGTTGGGTAAGGCGGAGTTGACGTACTGGAGTGGCGCGGCCAAAGCGTGGGTGCAGGAAGCCGCGGTTTTTGACGTGTGGGCCGGTGCAGATGCAACTGCTCCGCTGACGACGACGTTACGAGTGGTTAGCCGCTAAGAGCGCCACAAAAAGGCACAAAAGTTATCTATTCGTAGCGCAGAATCACAAGAGGATCGACTTTCATCGCTCTGCGCGCAGGCACGTAACAAGCCAACAAGGCGACGAGGATCAATAGAAACGCGACGCCACCAAAGACCAGCGGATCAGTTGCGCTTACTCCATAGAGCAGGTTCGTAAGCAAACGCGTCACCGCCCACGAAGCCAGCAAGCCGGCGCTCACGCCCACGAGAGTGAGGGCCAGCCCCTGCCGCAGAATAAGCTGAAGCACGTCGCGCTTTTGTGCTCCTAACGCCAACCGTACTCCAATCTCGCGCGTGCGTTCGGTGACACTGGCGGAGAGTACGCCATAGAGGCCGATAGCTACGAGCACGAGCGCCACAAAGCCAAACGCCTCGAATAAGATCAACGCAAACCGGCGCTCAGCCGCTGAGGATGCGAGCAGTTGGTCCATCGTGGCGACGCGAACAATCGGTTGATCCTTGTCAACCGACCAGATCGCTTGTCTGATCGCCGGAGCCAGCTCCGCTGAATCACCACGCGCGCGAACCACCAGCCACAATGCTCTGTCTGCAAAAAGACGCCACTGAGCCGTCGTCATGTACACGGCGTTTGTTTGACTCGCCGTCAGCGACGTTTGCTTCACATCGCCGACCACTCCCACGATGGTGCTCCATGGTCCATCGTTTGCGCCGAGACGTAAGCGCTGGCCGATCGGATCCTGATCCTGGAATTTGCTTCTCGCCAACGACTCGCTGATCACAACCACCGGGGGTGTATTGGCCGTGTCGTGCGCATTCAACAAGCGTCCATGACGCAGCGGGATCGCCATCGTTTCCAGGTAGCCGGGGCTCACCGCATAACGAAACGCTCCTCTGTCGTCCTCGGGATTGCTCGACTCAAAACGCACGCCATAACCGTCGTCAAGATCGCCGCTCAAAGGCAGTTGGCTGCTAAATGCAGCCGCCGAGACGCCGGGAAGCTGGCGGACTGCTTCCAGAGATTGAGCAAAGAAACGATGCGTTTTCTCATCGTCGAATTGAGTACCAGACGCCTGCACGTGCATGGTGAGTAGTTGAGACGTATCGAATCCAGGATCAATCGCAAACAGTTGCGACAAGCTGCGGAACAGCAAGCCGGCACCGACCAGCAGTACGAGAGCGAGAGATACTTCGGCAATGACGAGGGTGCGGCGCATCCATTGGTGGCCACCCGCAGTGCGCCGCGAGCTTTCTGTAGTTTTATATTCAGGTCTCCGCGGCTCGCGTGTAGCGCGGGGATCAGTCCAACGCCGACGCCGATTAGTGTGGTGATCCCAAGAGCGAAGGCGAATACAGTTCCATCCACTCCGATATCAACCATTCGTGGCAGCTCAATCGGGCTGAGCGTCACGAGGGCACGCACGCCGAAGACAGCGACTGATAGTCCAAGCACGCCGCCCATCACAGCCAGCAACAGGCTCTCGGTTAGCAGTTGCCGGATCATTCGACCGCGTCCAGCACCAAGCGCAATACGCATCGCAAATTCACCGCGCCTGTTTGCCCCGCGCGCCAGCAGTAGATTAGTGACGTTCACACAAGCGATCAGAAGCAATAGGACCACTGCGCCGACGACGGCCATCAGTGCCGGTTTAACGCCTCTCGTCACTTGATCCTGGAGCGAAGTGACGAGCAGACCAGTCTCGAGAGACGCGTGGCGTGGCCGGGGAAATTCTGGTAACGGAGTGCGCGCGATCGTGTTGAGCTCCGATCTCGCTTGCTCGGCGCCTACGCCTGGCTTCAACCGGCCCACCATCTGCAAGTGATGGCCCCACTCTCTACCTTCAAAGCTGGGAAGTGAAGCGTCGTACTGTAAAAGCGACCAAACCTCAACCTTGGGAGACAGGACGTTCTCAAACGCTCTCGGCATGACGCCGATGACCGTAAAGTCAGTGCCATTGAGCGTGACGTGTCGTCCTACAATTGCGCTCTCACCGTTAAAGCGACGCTGCCAAAGACGCTCACTGAT
>DATHTI010000174.1:0-4215 GCA_035463335.1 Pyrinomonadaceae bacterium
ACCCTGGGCTGAAATTAGCCAACGCCTTCGGCGTTTCGAACCGCGCAATCAACAACGCCTTCGGCGTTTTCGACCGCGCAAGCAGCAACGCCTTCGGCGTTTGAACTGCCAAATCACCAAGCGCCGTGACGTTGCAACATGAACCAACGCCGTCGGCGCTTCGTGCCTCACGAAGTCTCAAAAATCTATCTTAACTTGCAGTAGCGCACTCACTGTTGGCGAGGAGTTGGTGGACGGCGTTGATTAAGCCTTCGACGTCAGGCTTCGCGACGAAGGCGGCGGCGCCCGCCGCGAAGGCTTCGCGCCGGTGTATCTCGTAGGCGTCGCCGGTGTAGAAGATGCACGGCACCAGGGGGGAGATCGTCGCCAGTGTCTCGCACAGCTCGACGCCCGTGCCGTCCGGAAGGCGCTTGTCGAGTACGTAGAGATCGTACTGGATCTGCGAAGCCATCCTGCAGGCTTCTTCTATCGTTGCCGCCGTGTGAACCTGGTAATCCTCTTCAGAAAGCAACATCTGCAACATCTCAGAGGTGTCGTGGTGATCGTCCACACAAAGCACACGACATTTGGAGTTTGGCACAGGGGAACCTCCTCGTCCGGGTTAATTCAGAAATCCACTGAAAGCAGGAGAAGCAGTGGGCACAAATTATAAGCGGCCCGGAGCGATTATGCCACAACCGAAATCACGAACACACTATCTGGAACCGGCGCCCGATTGGCGTTTTCCTAGACATAACAACGTATTTCGGATCGTTCAACCTTTCTTGCGATCCAGTACGACCAGGTGGGCAGCCCTCCTGCCCACCGCCAACAATCCTGCCCCATATTTTACGGATTAATGTGAGTCAGTCTTCGGAGCTAAATTCACCGGCGCAGACCTGCCGCTCTTCATCGCCTTCAGCAACTGATTCAACACTTCGAGATCCTCGTCCTCAGGCTCCAACTGCCGGTACTTCTCCAACGTCGCCGAAGCGGCGCTGAGGTCGCCGAGCTTGTGATAGACCAGCGACAGGTTGAAATAGACTAACGAGAACCCTGGCTCGATTTGTGCCGCTGCTTCGTAGTGAAGTTTTGCGAGCTGCAGATCGCCAGCGTCGTAATAAAGGTTTGCGAGGTTGTAGTGGGCTTCGACGTGCCGCGGGTCGTTCTTTAACGAGAGCGTGAAGTTGTCGAGGGCATTGGCGGTCTGCCCGCGCTCGAGATTGATGATGCCGAGGTTGCAATAAGCTTCAGCAACATTGTCGCCTTCGCTGATCGCCTCAGCGTAATGCTCGGCCGCCTTCGCGTCGCCCTGCTCGTGTAAAAGAAGGGCTTCTTCAAACGGAGTAAGCAGACGCGCGAGCCGCGGAGTCTCGATGCGAAACAGGTTCAACTGGCCCTGGAGCTCAGCTTCGATCTGCCGAATGCTGTGACCCTGCGCGCGGAGCTCACGCACGCGGCGAAACTGTGTGAGTGCGTTAAAGTCGTAAACGTAGTCAGGAGCCTGCGACGTTGAAGAAGGCTGGATGATGCCTTGCTCAGTCCAGCGGCGAATAGTCTTTTCGCTCAAACCGAATAACTGTTTGATTTCTTTGATGGAGTAAGAGGATTTGACACGTTGATAATCTGCCTTCGACGGGACAGGTGAGGGAAACGAGATTACCTTGGTGCTCGGATCTTTCATTTAATACAACCAGTCATAAAAGGCACAAAGTGTTTTGTGCCCCTTTCGTGGCTTAACCGACTTTTCGCTTCTTCGCGGCGCGAGGTTTCACCAGCGTGATCTGCGGCTTCTTCTTGGACGCTGGCGCCGGCGCCTTCACCATTGGCTTGCGGCTCGATGCCTGCAAGCTCTTCTTGAGCGCGCTCATAATATCAAGTCTGGGAAGTTCTTCAACAGGTTCGAAGTCGGCAACAACATTGCCTTTGATCTTTGCATCGATCAGCGTTCGTAGTGCGTTGAAGTAATTGTCTTCAGTATCGATCTCGGAGAGTGTGGTGGACATCTCCTGGACCAACGTCGTCGCCAGCTTCAACTCGTTCTTATTCAACTTTTGCGCATCGAGCTTCTGCACGTTTTCGAGATCGGGAACGTCTTCCATCTTCCGTAGCTCGTGCGGGTAGTGAAGCTTCTGAAGCACCAGACCTTCCTCATGCGGAAACACGGCCACCAGATCTTCACGATCTCTCAGCACCACTTTGCCGACCGCAATCTTACCCGTCTGCTTCATTACTTCGCGCAACAGCGCATAGGGCTTTTCCGAGACTGCGCCATCAGGTCCGGCGAAGTACGGCGAATCGTAAAACGTGCTCGGGATCTCTTCGCGATCTACAAAGCCGACGATGTCGACAGCCTTCGTAGTCTTGATCTTGATCTTCGAGATGTCGTCAGGCTCGACGATGGCATAACGATCGGGCTCGTACTGGTAGCCTTTCGTGATCTGATCGTTAGTAACAATCTCGTTGCACTTCTTGCAGCGCTTGTCGTAACCGATTGGACCAAAATCGTCGCGGTGCAGTTGGTTGAACTGAATCTTCTCGCTGGTCTCGATGGCGTTATAGATGCGAACGGGAATCGCAACCAGCAAAAATCGTATGTGGCCCTTCCAAATTGAGCGCATATCAACGTCTCTCCTCAAAGCGGATTATGCCACGAATATTTTCGTTTTCCACAGGTTTTTAAGGCTTCTGGCTGGAGGTCTAAGTGTATTTAGATACAGTGGAGGAGCGCGTTGCGCATGGCGCCGGCGCTTTGCCAACGCTGTGCAGGATCCTTTGCAAGGGCGCGATCGATGATTTCGCACACTGGTTGAGGGATGTGCGGCGCACGCTGTTGCAGCGGTACGGCGCGTTGTTCGAAGATGGCCCGAATGGTGTCGTTCACGCCGCTGCTCTTGCTCAAGTCGAGCGCCAGCGAGCCCGTTAACAGGCTGTAAGCGGTCATGCCGACAGCGTAAATGTCTGACTGTGGCTTTACGTCGCGAAAATTGCGAAGCTGCTCGGGTGGCATGTACGCAAGCGTACCGGCCATCTCGCCCGCCATCGTGACGCCGCTCATTCCCGAATTGGAGAAACTCTTTGCCAGGCCGAAATCAGTCAGCTTCGCCACGAAGCTCGGTGAACGACCAGCCACGAGAATGTTCTGGTCCTTGAAGTCGCGATGTATGTAGCCCTGCGCGTGCGCAAACGAGAGTGCATCGAGCGCCTGCGAGATGATCGAAATGCCGTCTTCGTATGAAAGTCGACCGCCGCTACTCTCCGCGAGTCTGGACGCATCAGCACCCTCGACGAATTCAGTGACGAGATAGACCACGCCATTGTGCGTGCCGCGATCGATGAATTCGACGATGTTCTTGTGCTTCAACGTGGCGGCGACGTCGATCTCACGCATGAAGCGTTTCATGGCTTTGTCACTGACGGCGAATTCAGGAAGTAGCGTTTTGATCGCGACTGGCCGCCCGGTTTTTTGTTCTCGCCCGAGCATCACGCAACCCATGCCGCCGCGTCCCAGCAGCTTCACCGTGTCGTAACCGGGAATTGCCTGTGGTGAACGCTTGAGCTCGATGCGACAGTCTTCACAAAGAAACGTCAGATGCTCGTCAGGCGCGGATGCCTGTGCCTGCTCGCGTCGTCCGCAGTTAACACATTCGACCATCACGAGCACAGGTCGCGTTGGCACAGCATCCTGGGTTGTCTCAGAAAGATCGTTAGACCCCGCTGTGACTTCAACGACGAGAATCGTTTCACCACACTGAATGCGATCGCCGTTGTTCAAAAATGCATCCTGCACGCGGCGACCGTTGAGAAAAGTTCCGTTCGTCGATCCGAGATCGCGCAAATGCGAATGCGGCGGGTTCATTTCGAGCAGGCAATGATTACGTGAGAAGTAGCGATCGTCAGGCAAACAGAGATGAGCGTCAGGGTTGCGGCCGATCAGAAAAGTGTCGTGCTGAGTGAACGAAAAGATGCGGCCTTTGTATGGGCCGGCTGTGACTTTCAGATTGACCTGCATTAGGAATAACTGTTTATCCAACAGAGTGATTTAGAGAGTCTGTGTAATCTGTGGATAAAGTTTTAGGACTAGCGGTTGATACTCAGATCGTCAAATGCCACTTCGTAAACGTCGCTGGTGTAAAACCCGGTGCGGCCGCGCCTGTAGTTTTCAGTGTCGTTGATACGTGTCAAAAACTGGCCGTTCGCATAAAACGACAGCTCCGCGCCACGGATGCGCACTTC
>DATHTI010000175.1:0-10686 GCA_035463335.1 Pyrinomonadaceae bacterium
ACATGTCTTTCACTATTCGGGAGAGCCGTTTCGTCTGCTCAGCCATCATCTCGATCGCTTCTCTGTACTCTTCTTCACCGCGGTGCGGTTTCTTCAGAGTGACGCCGGCTGCCGCATTCATTATTGAGAGCGGAGTGCGTAATTCTTGCGAGGCGTCGGCCATGAACCGGCGCTGTTCTGCAAAGGCAGAATCAAGACGGGCGAGCAATTCATTGAAAGTTGTTGCGAGTTGGCCCAGCTCATCGCGTGGGTTCGCCACCGGAAGTTGCTTGTCAAGACTGCCGGATCCGATCAGTCGCGCGGTCCTCGCCATTTCGGATACAGGCGCAAATCCCTGACGAGCCAGAAACCATCCGCCTACGCCTGCCAGTAGCAGTAACACCGGGGTCGCGAAGTAGAGAATCTCCCGGAGCGACTCCAATTCTTCTTCAACCGCTTTGAGTGGCTGTGTGGCAAGGATGATATACGGAGTGTCTGCCGGAGGTATCTGAACTCTACGAACCGCAAGCCGGTGGCGATCATCTGCATCGCCCTCACCAGCGACCGTGTAAAGGTAGACCTCATCCGCGGGAATAGCGTTCAGGTCGGGTAGACGTATGTGAAAGTTATCTTCGTAAGGATGCTCGGCTAACAATTGTCCCGCGCTGTCGAAGATCATCATCGCCTGCTGAGGATGAGACAACTCGGCCGCCGTGCTTTGCGCCGCGCTCTCGCGCGATTGTCCTTCCTGTGCGTCGTGCGTCAGCGACGTGATCGAGATTTCGAGCGTCGAGCGCAGCGCTTCGTCCACGCGCCTATGCAGTGCGCGCGAAAGCATAGCGTATACAGCGACCCCGAAAACTACGAGGATTAACGCCAGCGCGCTCACGTACCACAACGTCAGACGCGCACGAACTGATTCAAACATCCGAAACTCCCTTGCCGGCGGAGAGCACATACCCTTCCCCTCGTCGCGTGTGAATCAATTTAAGGGGATGGCCTTCGTCTATCTTGCGTCTTAACCGCTGGATAAAGACGTCGATCACTTTAGAGAAAGGATCGTAGGATTGGTCCCACACGTGTTCAGAGATTTCCGCTCGGCTAACAACCTCCCCGGCGTGTCGTGCCAGGTATTCAAGAAGCGCGAATTCTTTGCCGGTGAGGCCTAACTCTCTTCCAGCGCGTGACGCACGACGTGCTCGTATATCCACAGACAAGTCCGCAACAATTATGACCTCGGGATAAAGCGCCGGTTTACGTCGCAGCAGCGCGCGCACTCTGGCAAGGAGCTCCTCAAATTCAAACGGCTTCAACAAATAATCATCGGCGCCCGAATCCAGTCCTTCAACCTTGTCCTCGACCGCGTCGCGCGCAGTCAGCATAATCACCGGGACCGCCGAGCCTGCGGTGCGCAAGTCCCTGCACACCTGGAAGCCATCTTTCCCCGGCAGCATGACGTCGAGGATGATCAGGTCATAATCGTTCAACTGGGCCAGCTCAAGAGCTCTCTCGCCATCGCCTACGACATCGACAGCGTAAGCTTCTTCGCGCAAGCCCTTGGCGAGCATACGGGCTGCATTCGGCTCGTCCTCAACTAGCAAGATCCGCACACTTTCGCTCCTTGTGTCCTGGTGTCGTGCCAGAAATCTACCACGGCACTGCCCCGGTTTGAATACAGCTAGCCACGGATGACGCGGATTGAGTACAATCCAGGTCCGATGTTTAATCCGCAGCTCTTACATTACCGGCCGCTCGAGTCACGCGCGAACCTCTTCGCAGACTAGTTTTCCTATCGTTTTCATAGTCGATTTCCAAGGCCGGACTGTCACAGGTTTGGCGTGTTATTGGCCTTTCTTAAGGGAGTCAAAAAATGTCTACCACAGTACTCGCAACACCCAAGCGCCCACAGATCAAGACCGCGCTGCCCGGTCCAAACGGCAAAAAGATCGTCGAAGCAGATGCACAGTTTGTTAACCCTTCCTACCCCCGCCCGTCCTTCAAACTCGTCGCCGAGCGCGCAAGCGGAGTGTGGGTCGAAGATGTTGACGGCAACATCTTTCTGGACTGCAACGCCGGCGTCGCTGTCTGTTCGACGGGTCATTGTCATCCGGAAGTCGTGAAAGCAATTCAGGATCAGGCAGCACAACTCATTCACATGTGCGGCACTGATTACTACTACCGCCACATGCCGCAGCTCGCGGAGAAACTCGACGCGATCGTACCGGTGAAGTCGCCGACGCGAACGCACTTTGCAAACAGCGGCACTGAAGCAGTCGAGACGGCGCTGAAACTCGCGATGCACGCGACTGGTCGTGAGAAGTTCATCGGCTTCTTCAACAGTTTTCACGGGCGGACACTCGGCTCGCTCTCGCTCACATCTTCGAAGGCCGCGCAGCGCAAAGGTTTCAAGCGCCAGGCGCTCGACGTTGTGCACGTGCCTTACCCGAACGAGTTTCGCAACCCGTTCAGCGCGGCTGACTGTGGTGATGGTGGTGCGGGACAGGGCGCGCTCAACTGGATTGAGGAGCGTTTATTCAAGACTACGACGCCGCCTGAAGAAGTTGCGGCAATCATTGTTGAAGCTGTGCAGGGTGAAGGTGGTTATGTGCCCGCGCCGAAGAATTTCTTGCAGGGCCTGCGGCGCATCTGCGACGAGCATGGGATCTTGTTGGTTGTGGACGAAGTGCAATCGGGCATGGGTCGCACCGGGAAGATGTTTGCGTGTGAGCATTACGACGTTCAGCCCGACATCATCTGCATCGCGAAAGGGATCGGTTCGGGATTGCCGATCGGTGCATGCGTGGCGCGCGCGGACTTGATGGATTGGAAACCCGGCGCACATGCTTCAACGTTTGGTGGGAATCCGGTTTGCATCGCAGCGGCGATGAAGACGATCGAGCTACTCGAAGGCGGGTTAGTGAAGAACGCGGAAGAAGTTGGGGCGTATTTAAAGGATGGACTCGTGAAGCTCCAGCAGAAACACAATTCTATCGTCGACGTTCGTGGCTTCGGATTGATGCTCGGTGTCGAATTCGAGACCGCGGAGCTGCGGGATCGAATCGAGTCAGCATGTTTCGAGCGCGGCCTGATCATCCTCGGCGCCGGAGCTAAAACGATCCGCTGGTCCCCACCGCTGATTCTTACGAAAGAAAACGTCGACGTCGCATTAGAGCTCTTCGACGAAGCCATAACTGCTTCGGTGTAAATCCGTTTTCTATCGGATTAATCTGTGGTTAATCTCCAACATTCGGGCGCGTAAGCGGTCTTCATCGACGCCGCTGACGCGCCCGTTCCGATATACCTCACGTCCCCCAACAACCGTCATGATCACATCGCGCCCTGATGAAGCAAAGATCAACGTCGCGACCGGGTCGTAGCTCGGAAGCTGATGCACACCAGCTAACGAGACCACGGCGAGATCGGCCAGCGCGCCTTCATTCAATCCGCGACCAAACGTGGCCACGCGCAGCGCATCGGCACCCGGCACAAATCCACCGCCTGCACGGGCCATGAGCGTCGCGAAGCGCGCCTCTTCGAGAATGTCGCAGGTGTTGTTACTCGCCACCGAATCACTACCGAGACCGACCGCGATTCCCGACTCCAAAAATCTCGCAAACGGCGCGCGCCCGTGTCCGAGCTTCGCATTCGACTTTGGACAGTGCGCGACCGTCGCTTCGGTCTCTCGCAACGTCTCGATATCACGCTCATCGACGCGTATGCAGTGCGCCAGCAACGGCTTAACATCAAGCACGCCAACCTGCTTCAAATACTGAACCGTCGAAACACCGGGCGCTATCCACTCAATCGCGCGCCGGGCCAACCCCTCCGCAAATGGTCCACAACCTTCACGCATAAACACGTCTTCCGCTGCTGACTCCGCCGCATGCATCATCAACGGCACCCCTTCAGTGCCTGCGAATTCCGCGATCAATTCGAGTTGTGCCCCGCAGACCGTGTACGGCGCATGCGGCGAGACACCGGGGCGCAATAAATCGCTTTGGAGTGTGCGCAAATGGTCGACCTTCGATTTCAGCTCGTCAAAATTTTCTTTGGCGCGGCGCGCGTCTGGTCCAAACGATTCCTGGTAAACAACGCCACGCAATCCAACATCGCGCAGCGCCATCATGCTCATCATCGCCGCATCGCTCGCGTCACCAACACACGTGATACCGGCTCGCACCGCTTCACACGCGCCCCACGTTGCCGAGACGCGAATGTCATCAGGCGTCATCAGCTCGAGCCGTGCCACAGTTAATTTCCGCAGCCACGCAAAGAAGTCTGTCTCCTCGTTTTCGAGATAACCACGCATCGCGGTGAGCTCGAGATGCGTGTGCAGGTTGACGAGACCCGGAAGGATGATTGCATCGCCGAAGTGCTCGACTTTGTAATCAGGAAAACGCGCGACAATCTCCGCATGTGGACCAACTCCCGCAATGCGTTGTCCATCGACGGCGACCGCACCATTCTCGATTGGTGCCGACGACACGGGAACGACCCAACGCGCCGAATAGATAGTCGTCATTTGGCGGGAGATGTCTCCTGAAGTGCAGCGCTCGAGTTCTTCGCGCTCTTGAGCTGCCGGTAGCGTTCCATGATCGAAATCACATACGCGCGCGTGGAAGGGATGTCGATGCGATTGATGAACTCCGCGCCCGATTGCGTGTTGCCGGGCGGATCGGAACGACTCCACTCGACCGCGCGACTTGGTCCAGCGTTGTAACCAGCGATCATGCGCGCCTCAGCTTCAGGTTGGTCGCGAAACTGCTCGTAGATCTTCTCGAGATACCAGCAACCGATCTGAATATTTCGCTCCGGATCCTTGAGAAAGTTTTGCGGATCGGCCTGCATCTGGTTTTGGAAATCACGGATGCCGGTTGCAGCGGCCCACTCGCGACCGACAGTCGGCGTGACTTGCATCAGGCCGATCTCGCCGTCTTTTCCGATCTTCCAGGGACTGAAGTAAGTCTCTTCATAAATGATGCTCCAGACGAGATCCGGATCGACGCGATAGATCGCTGCCTGGCGTGTAATTAGGGAATCGAAGCGGTGGGTCCAGTAATTATTAAAAAAGTAAACGGCGAGCAGCAGTATGAGGGCTAAGAGAATAACGACAACGACACGTCTCATCCTCTAGTTTCTTCTTCTCAATCCACTCCAGAAACTGGCGCGTGTGCAGGAGTAATCGACGCCCTCGTATCGCGAACGCAGGGCGTGCTCGTCGATTACGTGTCCCTGAAGCCAAACTTCCGCATCGAGCGTCGCGCCTACACTCAACTCGCCACGCAACGCGCGCCGGTTGACGAGCACTTCCAGTTTGATACGTTCGAGATCGAGATGAATCCAGAACAGCTCGCCACCCGAGAGCGGGTTCCTGAGCGGCTTGAACGCGATCACACGTCCCGACAAGCTCCAGTCATTCTCATGCGCGGCCCGCGCAGGCGCAGACTTCTCGAGCGGCATCCAGCGCGTTTTCCCTTTCCCGCGCAGCACACGCGCGCGATAAGCGAGACCGCAAAGACCGATGTGCAACTCCTGCGCGCCGAAACCTGCCGGGCCAACCTCCGTCAGGTTCTGTAATTCGAAGAGCACTTCGCAGTCAGTTCCCTCACGATAACCGTGAATGACTGCCTCGCCTTCCTCGTCGTATTCCGTCAACGCCCACGGCGCGATCGTTTGAATGTAACGAGCACGAAATCCGGGACGACAGTCGGCGTAGAAGAGATCGCCACTGCCCGATTCGTAAAGGACGGTCCAAACTTCGAGCCCTTCTCCCAGCTTCCAGCAGCGACCGTGCAAGACAGCGCCGCGTCTGCTGAGCTGCGTGGGCTCACCCTGATCACCTGCTCGCTCGGCGAGGTAGTTGAAAGCCTTCTCGCTCGAAACCTCCAAGCCGATCGTTTCAAAAGTAGGATTCATCATCAGTTATCGGTACTGGTACGCGCACATTATTACGCGCTGCGCTTTCGCTGTCTATGCTTCGCGGGTTTGCCGTTGCTGGTTTCAGTACGCGGCGCGCGGGTTCTGAAACCGCGGATGACGCGTTGTGGTCCATGCGACGGCTGCACTCCGGAGCGCACCATCTCTGCAAAGAGGTCCACATCGTAGTCAGCCTCACGCGACATCTCTTCGCGAATCGTATGAAGAACTTCTAGAAATTTTGGACGACGATACATAATATTCACATCCACAGATTACACAGATTATCTGTGTCATCTGTGGATTAGATCACTTGCTCCGTTGCTTCCGAAACCAAAAACTCCGGCGTCACGATCATCGGCACATAAAATCCCGCGGCCGTATTGAACAACCGGATGCGCGCCTGGCGCCGCACGTTCGCGAGATGCCCGAAGTTCCACGTTACCAGATAATCGATCTTGTGAAACGACGCAATCGCAACGTGTAGCGCGTCGGCAATGTACTTCCGATGAAAGATACCGCGCGCGATATAACCTTCCGCGAGAATCGCCGCCTCCTCAGTCAGATCAACCTGCTCGAGATTGCTGATCAGTTTCAAATAAGACGTGCGATGCGGTTCTTTCAAACGAGCGAGCTCTGACGACACGAGCGGTGAAACTACCGCGCGATAATCAGGCATCTCGTGTTCCCACCATCTGATCGTCAAATCACGCCGGAACGGCTCGCCGTTGTCGAGATAGGCGCCAATCACGGATGTCTCCAAATAAAGAGCTTGCTTCATGGAGTTAGTACCACTTCCGGATTAACATTCTCGACGCTCTTCGGTTTGTGATTCAAAGGTTCCAAACGCATTGCTCCCCTTGCAAAGTCAAAATAGATGCGGAAGTGCCGCAGGAAGTTACCACCTAAGATGCCGCTCTGCGTGAATCCGGCAGTCTCGTTCACCGGTTCCAGATCGAGCACCGCGGCATTGATCTTCTCGAGCTTACTCAAACCCAAACTCAGTCGCGGCAGTTGCAACAGCTTCACGTCTTCCGTCACACCCGCAGCTCCAAAGACACGCATCTTCGAAGGCTGCAACAGATCGAGAAGCTGCTCCTCCTGCGAGAGCTTCTCCGAAATCACGGTGATGCTCGCCGCCGTATCAATTATAAAATTAACGTTCTTATTGAAACCGTCAAGTCCGACTTCGCCACTCAGGAACCCGCTCGACGTTGTGCGGAGAGGAACTTCAACCGCGCCATCGTTGGGCGAGACCGGAATCAGCGCCTGATGAGCTTGCGCTGGACGTACTGTGGTCCAGGCTTCAACTTCCTCTGTTTGTTGTTGTCGAACCAGCGACATGCGCCTCGTGCCGTAGTCCAGCGAGGTCAGAAACTTCGCGACCACCGACAGTCCCAGGTAACCATCAACCGGAATGTGACTGTCAAAGAACTTGCGAATATAAACAGGCACGTTCGAGATCTTCGCATTGCCGATCTCGATCGACTCCAAAAATCCATACACGATCTCGAACTTACCACCGCCGCCGACCGCACGCGCGAGACCGCCCTTCGCCACCGGCTTGATCCCGAGACGTTTTGCAGTCTGTTCGGAGATTACCGACATACCCGATCCGGTATCGAGTACGAACTTGAGCGGCTCTTTCTGCCCGTTGATTCGCACCTGAAGAACGGGCCGATTGTCAGTCGCTTCGAACGAAACACTCGAACGATATTGACCACTCGGGACGTAGAGTGATCCCTGGCGGCCGAGGTAACGGAGAAAGTCGATCAGCCCGACAATGCGAGCCCGGCGATCGTAATCAGTCTTTGGCGCAATCAAAAGAAAGCGCTCGTATGAATCGGCAGCTTCTTTGTACCTCTCGCTGCGGGCCGCAGCCTGGCCCAGGTTGAAAACATAGTCTGGCTCGTCCGGATCCATAGCGACTGCTTTGCGCAGTGCGGGTAGTGCGAGCGGCAGCCGGTTCTCGTAGAGATCGACCATGGCGAGACCGGCGACTGCGAGCGCTTCGTTTGGATCGAGAGTCAGCGCCGTTTTGAACTCTTCAACTGACAGGCGAAACTCACCGGCGCCGAGAATTGCTGAGCCGAGTAGCGCGTGCGCGCGTGCCGAGAGTGGATCGATCATGATCACGCGTGCGGCGTTATCGTAAGCGCCTTGTAAGTTTCTCTGCTTCAGCAAGGTAAAGCTCAAACCCAGTCGCGCCTCGTTGTCGTGCGCGTCTTTCCCGAGCAGGTCGCGAAAGATCTTCTCAGCCTCCGCGAAGTCGCCTTTGCGCAGCGCCCGGTAGCCTTTGTTGTAAGCCTTCTTGTCAGCCTTCGCGGCGGCAATGTAGGTCTCACCGGCAAAGGCGAAACAAAGCACGAAGGCGGCCACACTAAAGGCCGCCCTCCGCAGAAAATACTGTTTGTGATTACCTTGCATGATTCACACCCTCGGTTAGTTTCAGAGTTCAAGCTTTAGCTTGCTCATCCCACCCGCAACAAGCTAAAGCTTGAACTCTGAACATTACTTCAGGACTTCTCCCGTCTTCATGGACCAGAGAACCAGATCGAGCTCGTCAAAATCTATCCCGACGTCGCGAGCAAAACGAACCAGTTGCTGCTCAACTTCGAGGTACTTCCTTCGCGTTGAAGGTGGTTTCGCTGAATCGATCACTCCGATTTCAGCCAAACATCGCATCACGTGTTTATCAAGAATCGCGTGACCTTTTACGCCGATGTTTCTGAGAAAGTGGCTGGCTTCTTTGTAACCCAGGCCTTTGACCTGCTTATCCTGCGCCAGCCAGTCGCGACGTTCCAACGGATCGGAAAAAGATCGCAAACGCTTTCGCAACGCCATGCCGCAGTCGGCGTGAAAGTAGTTTCTGGTACTGACAATGTAACGCGGTCGCGCCACTGGAAAACGATGGGCGCCGGCTTTCTTCAACGCGGCGGTCATCGCGTCCGAGTCGCCTTTAAGCAACAGCGGTCGCACGGCGTCGACTGAATTCAGGCCCATGCGCGCCGAAGCGCCGGCAGTGAAAATGCAGTAGGCCAGTTCTTCCCAAAGCCTGGCGTCAGATCCGTTGCGCCAAACGTCCTGAAACTCGCGGAGCCTCTTCCGGATCTCTTTGCGTCGTGCTCGGTGAGTGGCCACCACTCGTTCAACTGTGACGGGTTCTTGAATGCGTTGCACTGTAGTTTGTCAATACGGCGATTCTATGAGCCTGCTGGAAACATTGTCAACGCGAAGATCTGCGTTCATCCGCGTAAATCCGCGGCTAAATTCTGGTATGATGCTTGGCGGCAGCCCCGCCGGGTTAAAACATCCTCATACAGTTGTTGTGCATCAAAAGTTTCTCTCCTCGCGACTTGAAAATATGACACTGAGATCTGTGAACAAGTTTAGTTGGCTCATCGGCGTTGTCCTTTTTTTAGCTCCCGGCACGTTTGCCCAAATTCCGGTTGCGAGTCCATCGCCGTCGCCATCGCCATCTCCGTCTGAAACGGCGCGACCGCTCTATGGCTTGCAGGGCGTGCTTATTGAAACTCTCGACGGCAAGGTCGTCGCTTCGCAATCGGAGAACGAACAGTTCAATCCTGCATCGACGCTGAAGCTCGCCACCGCACTCGTCGCGCTGCGAACTCTCGGTCCGGACCACCGCTTCGCCACAGGCGTTTGGACCGATGGCGTGCTCGACAAAGCGACTGGCGTTATCAACGGCAATCTCTACATTTCCGGGCGCGATCCATCGTTTCACTACGAGCACGGCATCCTGCTCGCGCGTGAGCTGAACAAACTCGGCATCAAGCAAGTCAGCGGTGACCTGTTTGTCGCGCCAGGCTTTACGATGAACTTCAGCGCATCAGCGACGCGTTCCGGAGAGCGTTTGTATGACACGCTCGACTCAACACTCCGCAGCGCCGAAGCCATGCGCTCGTGGAACTACGAACGAACTATCCTGAACGATCGCGCCAGTTTGGAAACAGTGCCGAGCGTCGCCGTGATGGGCGGAGTTGATGTGGCGCCGGTGGCCTCGTCAGCGAGGCTTTTATTGACGCAGCGGTCGAGCAAGCTCGTCGACATTCTGAAAGTACTTCTTTGCTACTCGAACAACTTTATGGCCGAGCGTATCGGCGAAGCACTCGGCGGGCCTGACTCGGTCAAGCAACAACTCACGACGCAATTCGGTCTCGCGCCCGCCGATCTCAGGATTGCTTCGTTGAGTGGTCTCGGAGTCAATCGCATCTCGCCGCGTGTGATGATGAAGATCTATCGCGAGCTACGTGCGGAGCTGAATAAACACAAGCTCACACCGGCAGCGATCATGCCGGTGGCCGGTATCGATCCGGGCACGCTCGAGGACCGGTTTACCGGACTCACATGGCGCGGCAGCGTGATCGCGAAGACAGGCACCCTCATACGGACGGACGGTGGCGCGAGCTCTTTAGTCGGGCAGATGCAGGCTGCCAACGGCGAGATCCTGCTGTTCGTGATCATGAACCAGCGCGGCAGTGTCTGGCGTTTCCGGGAGAATCAGGACTATCTCGTGATGCTGACGCAGAACACGCGCGGTGGTCCAAAGGCCTTCAACTACAAACCACTAATGCTCACGATGCAACTCTCTCACACCGAGAGCACCGTTGCAGGCAGTGAGGAATACGAGCCACCCTCAAGGTCGGACAATCAGTAGCCACAAAAAGGCACA
Source organism: Pyrinomonadaceae bacterium (assembly GCA_035463335.1). GTDB lineage: Bacteria > Acidobacteriota > Blastocatellia > Pyrinomonadales > Pyrinomonadaceae > PSRF01. The sequence goes on from DATHTI010000175.1 coordinate 10,589, forward strand.
AAAGGCACATAAAGAGCAAATCCCAACTCTTTATGTGCCTTTTGTGCCATTTTGTGGCTAAAGATTTTTTGTGCCTTTTGTGGCTAAGAAGTGCGCCC